>DUUT01000135.1 GCA_012841405.1 Chloroflexota bacterium | reverse complement strand
GGGGGCGGTCGCCGACCCGTGGCCCCGCGGCGAGCGCTCTGCGCCCTCGACCGCGTTGCGCTGGATGCCGGCACACAGCGCCGCGCTGGCGAGCCTCGTCGTGCTGGGCGCGGCCTCCTTTCACCACTTGGCGGGCAATCGCTTCCACCCCCGGGCGCTCATGGTATGGCTGCCCGGCTTTGCCCTTCTCGGCATGGCCGCGTGGAGCCCCGAGGCCGCGCGCCGTGCGTGGGATCGCGTGCGGCGCTGCTGGCGTCAGGGCGGGGTCATGGTGCGCTGGCAGCACATGGCGCTCCTGGGCGCTATGGCGCTGGCGGCGTTTCTGCGCTTCTATCGCCTCCACGAGATCCCCCTCGAGATGGGCTGCGACCTGCCCCACAACTATGACAACATCCGTCAGATCCTCGAGGGCGAGGCGCCGATCTTTTTTCCCTCGCATCCCGGGCGAGAGGGGCTCTTTTTTTACCTGGCGGCGCCGATCGCCGCCGTGTTCGGGCTGAGCCACACCACCATCAAGGCTGTCTCGGCGCTCATCGGTGTGCTCACCGTGCCGGTGGTCTATGCGTGGGGCAAGGAGCTGTGTGACCGCGAGGTAGGGTTAGTGGCGGCGATCATGCTCGCCGTCAGCCACTGGCACGTCACCCTGACGCGGGTAGGGTACCGCGCCGCCGTGCTCCCGCCGGTGCTGGCGCTCATGTGGCTCTTTTTCTCGCGCGCCCTGCGCACCGGCAGCAGGGTGGCCTATGCGCTGGCGGGTCTTTTTCTCGGTTTGGTCTTTTATACGTACAATGCGGCTATGGTCGTGCCGCTGCTGGTGGTGCTTCTCCTCGTGAGTGAAGCCTTGGCCGGCGGAGGGCGGCGCCTTGCCGCGCAGGGGCCGGGCCTCGCGTTGCTGGCGATGACGGCGGCGTGGGTGCTGATCCCGCTGGCGCGCTATGTCGCCGACGATCCCTATCAGTACACCTATCGCGTCGCGACGCGCCTCACCGACCTGGAGCAGCCCTTGCCGGCGGATCTGGTCGGCACACTGTGGCGGAACGCCTGCCGGGCGCTGGCCATGTTCACCTACGAGGGCGATGCCGTCTTTGTCACCAACGTCGCCTTCCTGCGGCAGCTCGGCTATGTCCCCGCCGTCGGGTTTGCGCTGGGGATCGGCTGTTGCCTGTGGCGCTGGCGCGACGGGGGAGGTGCGCTCCTGGGAGGGCTCGGCGTCATGCTCCTGCCCTCGATGCTGGCGTTGGCCTTCCCCCAGGAGGTGCCGAGCGCGGTGCGCGCTATCGGGGCGCTACCTGTGGCCATGCTGCTGGCGGCGGTGGGGCTCGTACAGGTGCGGCGTACCGTGGCGGGGGCGGGCCTATCGTCGTTCATCCCGTCGGCCGCTATGCACCGCCTCGGGAAGGCCGCGCTGGCTATCGGCGCCGCCGCTGTGGTGGGCGCGGAGGCGCGGGCGACAGGTGTCGCCTATTTCCGCGACTATGTGTGGCAGCAGCCCGATCACAACTACTCCATTTCTCTGGAGATGGCGCGCACCATCGCGGCGTTTGGCGATGCGGGGAGGGCCTACATCCTCACGGCGCCGTATTGGTACGATGGCAACGCCGTGCGCGCCCAGCTGGGCCGTGCGCCCGCACACTGGGATCTCGAGCTGGCCGAGCTGGTGCCCGGACAGCCGCCCCTCGATGGACAGCCCGGCCAGACCCTGGTGATCGTGCATCCGCGCGATGCCGCGGCGCTGGAGGCGCTGCGCGCCGCCTACGCCCAGAGTATCGTGCTGGAGCACACCACGTACGATGGGACGCCCGCCTTTCTAGCCTTCTATGGAGAGCGATAGACGCATGACGGAACGCGTGCCCTCGGAACCCCATCGCCTCGAGGCGAGCCCAAGCGCGCCGACCTGGGGCGGCGTGCGCCAGGCGCTGGGGCAGCTGGCGCGCCGGCTGGCCGTCTATGGGCGACGCATCGCCGCTTCGACGCGTGACCGCGTGCTGGTGTGGGAGTGGCTGGCGCTGATCGTCGTCCTCGGCGCCGCGCTGCGCTTCACGGGGCTCGACTGGGACGCCGGGCAGCATCTCCATCCGGACGAGCGCTTTCTCACCATGGTGGAGAACAGCCTGCAGTGGCCCTCCTCGCTGGGGCAGTACTGGGACACGGCGCAGAACCCACTGAACCCGTACAACTATGAGCACGGCACCTATGTGTACGGCCTGTCGCCGGTCGTGCTGGCCAAGTTCCTGGGGCAGGTCACCGGGTACACGGGCTATGATGGCGTCTACCTGGCGGGACGGGCCATGTCGGCCACCATGGATCTGCTGTGCGTGGTGCTGGCGTTCGCCATCGGACGCCGACTCTACGGCCCGCGCGTGGGCCTCCTCTCGGCGCTCTTGCTCGCGCTGAGCGTCCTGAGCATACAGCAGTCCCACTATTTCACCGTCGACACCACCACGACCTTTTTCGTGACGCTGGCGCTGTACGCCGCCGTGCGGGTGGCCCAGGGGGAGGGACGCGGGAGCATCATCCTGCTGGGGGTAGCCTTTGGGCTGGCCGTCTCGGCCAAGATCAGCGTGGCGAGCTTTTGCGGCGTCATCGCGCTGGCGTACCTCCTGCGCACCCTCACGCTGTGGCGACGCGGCGCGGAGGAGGCGTCCGGCGGGCGCGTTGTCGATGCCAGCGGCCGCGTGGGGCGGCTGCGCGTCTCGCTGACGGTGGACGCGGACGCGGCCTGCCCTCCGCCGTCCCCGGCGGAGCGATTTGCCCTCCTCTTCGTGCGCACATCCCTCTCGACGGTGGTCGTCGTCTTGTTGGCGGTGCTCGTGTTCCGGATCGTCCAGCCGCAAGCGTTCACCGGGCCGGGGTTCCTGGGGCTCAGGCTGAACCCCCAGTGGAAGGACGACATGGCCGGCATCGCCCGGCTAATGAGTGGCGAGACGGACTATCCCCCCAGCCACCAGTGGACGAATCGGGCGCCGGTGCTCTATATGCTCACGAACCTCGTGCTGTGGGGGCAGGGGCTCCCGTTGGGGCTGGCGGTCTGGGCCGGTTGGGGGCTGATGGCCTGGGAGATCTGGCGCCGGCAGCGCTGGCACCACCTCCTGCTGTGGGCCTGGATGTCGTTCACCTTTTTCTACCAGAGCATCCAGTTCGTCAAGCCGATGCGCTACCTGCTGCCCATCTACCCCACCATGGCCATTGTGGCGGCGTACGGCCTCGTGGCACTGTGGGATCGCGCGCCGCGGGCTGGGCGGCGCAGCGTGATCCCCGCGGCGATGCGCCGGCTCGTGGCCGGGGCGCTCGTCGCTCTGGTGGTCGTCGGCACGGCCATCTGGGCGGTGGCTTTTACCGGCATCTATACGCGGCCGGTGACGCGGGTGACGGCCTCCCGCTGGATCTACCAGCACATCCCCCGGGGCTCGGCGATCACCTTTGAGTACTGGGATGACCCGCTCCCCCTGCCCATGGACGGCTTGTGGCCACCCAACGAGTACCGGCAGATCCAGATGGAGCTGTACTGGGAGGATGTGCCCGAGAAGCGGGACAAGCTGTACGAGTGGCTCGAGCAGGCCGATTACATTATCCTGTCGAGCAACCGGCTGTACGGTTCCATCCCTCGCTTGCCTGACCGCTACCCCATGACCACGCGCTACTACGAGGCGCTCTTCTCCGGCGCGTTGGGGTTCGATCACCTCATCACCTTTACATCGCGGCCCACCTTCCTGGGGATCGAGTTCGTCGACGACAACGCCGACGAGTCGTTCACCGTGTACGACCACCCCAAGGTGACCATCTACAAAAAGAGCGCCGATTTCAGCATGGAGCGCGTGCGCGCCCTCTTTGATGGCTATGACCTCGATCGCGTGGTGCGCATGCGGCCCGTGCAGGTGAAGGATGCACCGAACCGGCTGATGCTTTCCGAGAGCGCTTGGGCTGCCCAGCGGGCCGGGGGGACGTGGTCCGAGCTGTTCGACCGTGCGTCGCTGGCGAACCGTGCTCCTACCCTGGTGTGGTTGGGGATCATCTACCTACTGGGCGCGGCGACCTTTCCCCTGGTGTTTGTGGCGTTGCAGCGCCTGCGCGATCGCGGCTATCTGCTCGCCAAGACCCTTGGGGTGCTGCTGTTGGGTTACCTCGCCTGGCTGCTGCCCAGTGTCGGCCTGGCGACGTACTCCCGCGCGACTATCGCGCTGCTGCTCCTGGCCATCGGCATCGGCGGCGGCGTCGTTGCTTGGTACCAGAGGGGGGCATTGCGTGTCTTCCTGCGCGGGCATTGGCGTCTCCTCCTGGCGAACGAGGCGCTCTTCCTGACGGCGTTCCTCCTCTTCTGGCTCATTCGCTGGCAGAACCCCGACCTGTGGCACCCCGTCATGGGCGGCGAAAAGCCGATGGACCTGGCGTACCTGAACGCCATCGTGCGGTCGAGCAGCTTTCCTCCGTATGATCCCTGGTTTGCCGGCGGGTGCATCAACTATTACTACTTTGGCCTCTCGACGGTGGCGACGCTTGTCAAGCTGACGGGGATTGTGCCCACGGTGGCCTACAACCTCGCTGTACCGACGTTCTTTGCCCTGACGGCGGGGGGCGCCGCCTGTGTCGTCTACAACCTCGTGCCGGTGGCGACGGATGCGGCGGAGCGGCGCGGGCTGCCGCGCCATGCCCAGCGCCGAGCCTTTGGCTACGCCCTTCTCGGAGCGCTGATGGTCGCCGTGTTGGGCAACCTCGGCGAGCTCGTACTGCTGCTGCGCGGCTTTGAGGAGCTGGGGCGGGTGGTCAGCATCGAGAGCAACATCCCCGGCCTGTCGTACGCCGTGCGCTGCGTGGCGGGCCTCTGGCGCTTTGCCTTCGCGGGGCAGCGGCTTCCGTTCCGGCCCGAGTGGTGGTATTGGAACGCCACTCGGGTGATGTCCCATGGCGAGATCAACGAGTTTCCCTTCTTTACCTTTTTGTACGCCGACCTCCACGCCCATCTGACGGCGCTGCCCTGCACGCTGCTGGCGCTGGGGGCGGCCCTCGGGCTGGCACTGCCCGGATGCTGCCTTAGCGAAGGCCCTCGAGACGTGGAGCAGGTGGTCGCCGCGGGGTGGCGTGGTCACTTCGCTACCGCCCGGCGCTGGGCGGGGCGGGTTGTGCGCTGGCCCCTCCCGGGGCTGGTGCTCCTGGCGTTGGCGTTAGGGGCGCTGTGGTGCAGCAACACGTGGGATTTGCCCACCTACCTGGGCATCGGCGTGGCGGCGGTGGCCATGGGCGCCTACCACACCACGGCGAGGGGGCGGCGCCCGCGCCTCGATCGGGCCCTCCTCGAGCGCGTCGCCATCGCCGTGGGCGTGGTCATCGCCCTGACCGTCCTCCTCTACCGGCCGTTCCACACGCATTTCGGCTCGGCCTACTCGAGCGTCGCGCTGTGGAAGGGGGAGCGCTCGCCGCTGGGCGCGCTGCTCATCATCTGGGCGACCCCCGGCTACCTCGTCGCCTCGGCGCTCTGGGTGGCGACCTTTGGGCGTGGGGCGCGTGGCGCCATCGCCCGAGCGCTGCGCATCTACTGGGCACCGCGGGGTGGGCGGGAGCGCGCCGTCGCCCTCTATGACCTGTTGGTGCGCTGCCAGGGGCTGGGCTATGAGGCGGGCATGCTGGGCCTCATGGTCCTCAGTGGCCTGCTTCTGGCAGCCCTCCTCGCAGGGGCATGGGCTGTGCTGTTGGGCCTGCCGCTCCTCGTCATGGCCGTCGCCCTGATGATCACGCGCGATATCGCCCCCGAGCGCCGGTTCGCCGCGCTGTTGATCGCCGTGGGCGCCGGCGCGCTCATCGGCGTGGAGTATGTGGTCATCAAGGGCGACATCGGCCGCATGAACACCGTGTTCAAGTTCTACCTGCAGATCTGGGTGTTGTGGGGCATCGCCGGGGTGGCGGGGTTGGCGGATGTGTGGCCGCGCCACTTCCAGTGGCGGCGCGGTCGACGCCTGTGGCGGACCCTGCTCGTCGGGCTGCTGGCCGCCTCGGCCCTCTACCCCCTGTGCGCGGCCCCCGCCAAGGTGCGCGACCGCTGGGATCCCACCCAGGGCCCCGGGTTGGACGGCGCCGCCTATATGAGCACAGCGCGCTACTTAGATAACAACGCCGAGATCGTCCTGGAGGATGACCGGCGCGCCATCGAATGGCTGCAGGAGCACGTCGTCGGCACGCCGGTGATCGCCGAGGCGAGCGTGCCGCCCTATCGGTGGGGGAGCCGCATCGCCACCTACACCGGCCTACCGACCATCGTCGGTTGGGACTGGCACCAGAAGCAGCAGCGCGCCGCCCTGAGCAGCGAGGTGGTGGACTGGCGCCTGCTGGATCTGCGCAACCTGTACAATGTGCGGGACACGGCATACGCCGAAGAGATCCTGCGGCGCTATCAGGTCGGCTATATCTATGTGGGTGCGTTGGAGCGCGCCTACTATGACGCCGAGGGCCTGCACAAGTTTGACGCCATGGTGGGTTCGACGCTCGAGATCGCCTATCGGGACGACGGGGTGACCATCTATCGCGTTCTGGGCTCGGGGGCACGCGAGGTGGATGCCGCGCGGGCGCCCTCTCCGCTGGCGGCCATCGGGGAGTGGATCGCCCGACACTGGGTGCCCCCGACGGTGCACGCGCAAGCGCCGGTGCCGCCCGCACGCCCCGGCGAAAGGGTGCGAGCCCCCACGCCGGAGCCCTTGATGCTCGACGGTCCGGTGGAAGCGCTCCCCGTGGTGGATAACCGCGGCTGGAACGCTGTCGCCATGGGCAGTGCCGTGGCGGCGGTGGCCGCCTGGTGGGCCGCCCTGCTGCTCCTCGGCGCCGTGGCCTGGCCGCTCGTCGCTACGGCACTGCCCCACTGGGCCGACGGTGGCTATGGCCTCGCCAAGGGGCTGGGGCTGCTCCTGGCGGCCTATCCCCTCTGGCTGGGCGCAAGCCTCCGCGTGCTCCCCAACCGGGCGCCGGTGGCCTGGGGGCTGGTGCTGGCGCTGACGGTGGGGGCGGTGGCGCTGTGGCGGCGTCGGCCGGCCCTGTCCGCGACCTGGCGGCGCTGCCGACGGGTCATCCTCCGCGAGGAGGGCCTCTTTGGCCTGGCCTTCGTCGCGTTCCTGACGCTGCGCCTGCTCAACCCCGATCTGTGGCAGCCCTGGTTTGGCGGCGAAAAGATGATGGAGATGGCCATCCTCAATGCCGTCACGAAATCCGCTCACATGCCGCCGTATGACGCCTATTTCGCCGGGGGCTACCTCAACTACTACTACTATGGCTACTTTCTCACCGGCGTCCTCTGCAAGCTCGTCGGGGTGGCGCCCGAGGTAGCCTTTAACCTCGCCATACCCACCTTTGCGGCGCTGACGGCTGTGGGCGCCTTTGCCGTGGCCCATCACCTGGCACCCCGGCGCGCCGGCTGGGCGGGCGCCATCGCCGTGCTGTTGTTGATGGGCATCGGCAACCTCAGTGGCATCGTGCAGATCGTCGAGCACCTCGCGCAGGTGGGGGGAGGGACGCTCGCCGAGGCATCCTGGTGGGCGGGGGCGAGAGCCGTGATCGCGGGGCTCGGCCGCGTACTGACGGGCCGCGGCGCGATGCCGCCCTTTGAGTACTGGTACTATGCCACGCGCATCGTGCCGAACACCATCAACGAGTTCCCCTTCTTTAGCTTTCTCTTTGCCGACCTACACCCCCACATGATGAACCTCCCCTTTACCGTCGTCGCCGCCGGGCTGGTGGTCGGCCTAGTGGCCGGAGGGCGCGCGGGCACGCCGGAGCGCGGCGCCCTTGGCGGGGCGCTGCACGCGGCTCTGCTGACGCTGAGCGTCGGCGCGCTCGGGGTTATCAACACGTGGGACCTTCCGGCCTACCTGGCGGTGGCGGCGGTGGTGCTTGTGTACCGGGGCGCGCGCGCCGCAGGCGCCGGCGCTGCCTGGCGGGGGGCGCTGGGAGGTACGGCCCAGGCACTCGCCCTAGCCCTCGGCGCCCTGCTGCTGTACGCGCCCTTTTACGCCCACTATCGCGCCCAGTCGCTGGGAGTGGGCCTCGTGGCGCCGGCTGAGCGTTCGCCCCTCGCCGACATGGCCATGATCTGGGGGCTGTTCGCCTTCCTCGTCGCCACCCTCCTGGTGACGTGGCGCCTGCCGCGGCGGACGCCCCGGTCGGAGGAGGCCGCCGCGAACGATGCCGCGGCTCAGGATGCCGACGCCCTAGAGATGGAGCCCCGTGACGCCATGCCCCGCATCGCGCCGGCGCTCGTCGGTGGTGCCGGCCTCGCTGGGATCGCCGGGGCGGTCTCTTGGGGGGCAGCCGCCGCTCCCCGGGCACTGCCGGCCTCGGGCACGTGGACGCTGGCGCTGCTGGCGACGTCGGCGTTCGTGGCCTGTGTACAGTGGCTGGCGAGCTGGGGCGACCCGCGGCTATTCGTGGGGCGCACGCTCCTCTTCGCTGGGCTGGCCATTCTCGCCGGCATCGAGGTGTTCTACCTGCGCGATTTCCTCGATGGCTCGGAGTGGCGGCGCATGAACACAGTGTTCAAGTTCTCGCTCCAGGCGTGGGTGCTGCTCAGCCTGGTGGCTGGGGCGGCGCTCCCAGCGCTGTGGCGGCGCGTTGCCGCGTGGGGACGCGCCGCGGCGCTGCTGTGGCGCGGCGCGCTCATCGCGCTGCTGGTCGGGGCGTTGGTGTACCCGGTGATGGCGGTGCCGGTGCGGGTGAACGAGCGCTTTGGCGCGGGTGGTCCCCGCTGGACGTTGGATGGCACGGCCTATATGCGCGAGGCGCCGTACGCGTGGCCCGATGCGGAGCACGTCATCGCCTTGGCCTACGATCGCGAGGCGATCGCCTGGCTGTGGGACAATGTGCCCGGCACGCCCGTCATCGCCGAGGCGCCCCTTGGGTTCTACCGCGAGGGAGGGCTGCGGGTGTCGTCGTACACGGGCTTGCCCACGCTGGTGGGTGCCCACCAACGGGAGCAGCGCCCGTGGCAGCAGGTAGGCCCGCGCGAGCGCGACGCGGAGGCGCTCTACACGACCACGGATCCCGAGGCGCTGATGGAACTCGTGCGGCGCCACAGCGTCCGTTATGTGTATGTGGGCCAGTTGGAGCGCATCGCCTACGGAGAGGGGGGAGCGCAGACCCTCGCGGCGCTGGCGCAGGCCGGCAGGCTGGTGCGCGTCTACCACAATGACAGGGTGGATATCTATGAGGTTCCCGTCGAGGCGGGCGCTTAGGGGGACGGTGGGGGCGGTTCCCTCGCGTCGAGGGAGAGTACCGCATGCATGCGTCACGACACAGCAGAGGATCCTGTCCAATGGAGTGGCGCCTTTCGTCGTGGTCCCCGGCAACGTGAGACCACCGGCCAACCGCGGAGGTGTCGTCGCCGGCGGATGGCGAGGGGGTGGCGCGTGGCCGTGCTGATCTGGTGGCTCATCCTGGAGGCTGTCGGCGTGCTGGCGCTGCCCTTGACGCTGCGCTTGCTGCGTTTCCTGCCCGATCGCGGCCTGGGGCTTGCCCGGCACGTGGGCTTGCTGGTGGGCGGCTACCTCTTCTGGATCCTTGTTTCCTTGGGCATCCTGCAGAACACCGTGGCCGGCGTGCTCGTGGCGCTGACGCTCTTGGGGGCGCTATCGCTGGCGGCCTGGCGCCGCGAGGGCCGCGCCCTGTGGCCCTTTGTGCGGCGACAGCGTCGCCTCCTCGTGGCCACCGAGGCCCTGTTCCTGGTGGCGCTCGTCGCCATGGCCTTTCTCCGGGCGTACAACCCCGAGATCGCCGCCACCGAGAAACCGATGGAGTTCGGTTTCATCAACGGCATCCTGCAGAGCCGGACGTTTCCACCGCGTGACCCCTGGCTGGCTGGGTATGCCATCAGCTACTACCACTTTGGCTACGTCATCGTCGCCATGCTCACGCGCTTGTCGGGCCTCCCGAGTGACATAACGTTCAACCTCACCGTGGCGATGCTGTTCGCTCTGGCGGCCAACGCCGCCTATAGCCTCACCTATAACATGGTGGCGGCCTACCGCGCGCGCCAGGGCACCCTTGAGACGGCCTGGGGGGCGCCCTCCGAGGCTGCCGCCCGCACGGGCATCGTTGCCGCGCTGCTGGTGGTCGCCATGGGCAACCTCGAGGGGGTGTTCGAGCTCATCCGCGCCCGGGGCTGGGGCTCGGAGGCCCTCTGGCGCTGGCTTGACGTGCGCAACCTGGGAGCTAGCGCACCGAGCGCCACGTGGTACCCCGATGACGGCTGGTGGTGGTGGCGCGCCTCGCGCGTGATCCACGACCGCCTGCCGGACGGCGGCTATCACGAGGTCATCAGCGAGTTCCCCTTCTTTAGCTTTTTGTTGGGCGACGTGCACCCCCATGTGCTGGCGCTTCCGTTCGTCATGCTCGTCCTGGCGTTGGCTCTCAACGTGCTGCTGAGCGTCGGGCGCATTGGGCGGTCGGAGGGC
>DUUT01000134.1 GCA_012841405.1 Chloroflexota bacterium | reverse complement strand
GGGGAGCACCGCTTTAGGGCCGCCACTGAACCCGGCAAAGAGGTGCGGCTCGATGAACCCCGTGAGGATGCGCACGTCCGCCTCGAGGTACTGCCGGTTGACGCTGGCGCGGTGGCCAAAGCGGGTGCGCCCGAGGTCGACGAGGTCCTCCGTGGCCCAGGCGTCGCTTTGGGCGATGCGGTAGCGGTCCACGATGTCGCGCCCCAGCATCCCCTCGAGCTCCTCGGGGGTGTTGGCGCGATGGGTGCCCAGACCATTGAGCAGCGTGATCTGCTCCCGGGGCACGACGCCCTCCAGGGCGCCGAGCAGCACCGGCAGCACGCGGTCGTTGGGCATGGGGCGCGTGATGTCGCTAAAGACGACCACCACGCGATCCGTCGGCTTGACGAGGGCGCGCAGGGGCACGGGCGCAGCGCCCGGTGCGGCATACGGGTGCTCGAGGGCCGCCGCGATGGCCGCGGCCTCATCGGGGAGGCCGGGCGCCTCCGTCGGCCGGATGATGACGGCATCGTCGGGCAGGTCGACGTGCAGCCCATGCCGGCCATAGGCGAGTTCAACGTTCATGCAGCATCGCTCCTGGAGAGGCTCAAGACTGTGCGATGGAAGCCACCTACGGCGGGATCCATGGCCCCATCGTACCGCGGCGGCACAGCGGTGGCAAATCGCCGCACCCCTCTTCTTGCCATGGCATCCGTTCCGTGTTATAGTCTTGCTACAAAGGCTGTGATCAGGACGAGTACCCGTCGGACGCCGACAGGGAGTGGGGGGCACCGACTGAAACCCCCCTCGCGCAGAAGGCGGCGAACACCACCTGGGAGCCGGGCCCGGAACGGGCGCATCCGCCCTGCGGACGCACCCCAGTATGCGGCCCCGCGTGCCGCGTTATCGGCAAGCCAGAGCGGCGTCGGTGAAGGCGCAACGCACGCCTTGCCCCGCCGGAACTTGGGTGGAACCGCGGAGTGTCGACCTCTCGCCCCAGGGCGCGAGGTCGTTTTTGTGTATGACGCGCAGCGAGCGGTGGTGCGCCGTCGGCCGCATGATGCGAATCAGAGGGAGAACGACCATGCCGAATCACGACGAGCTGGAGGTACTGCGGCATTCAGCCGCCCACGTCATGGCGGAGGCGGTGACGCGCCTGTTCCCCGATGCCAAGCTGGGCATCGGCCCCGCCATCGAGGATGGTTTCTACTATGACTTTGACCTGCCCCGGCCACTGACTCCCGACGATCTGACGCGCATCGCCGAGCTGATGACCGAGAGCATCAAGGCGCGCCACCCCTTTGAGCGCGAAGAGGTCTCGCGAGAGCGAGCACTCGCGTTGTTCGCTGACCAGCCCTACAAGCTGGAGTTGATCCGCGAGATGCCCGAGGGGGAGGTCATCTCGATCTACCGGCACGATGGCTTTATGGACCTGTGCCGGGGGCCCCACGTGGAGCACACGGGCAAGCTGCGCTGGGATGCGTTTACCCTCCTCCACACGGCGGGCGCCTACTGGCGCGGCGACGAGAAACGCCCCATGCTGCAGCGCATCTATGGCACCATCTGGCCGAGCAAGCAGGCGCTGCGGGCGTACCTCGATCGCCTCGAGGAGCTGGAGCGCCGCGACCACCGCCGCCTGGGGCGCGAGCTCGACCTCTTTAGCCTCCACGAGGAGGCGGGCGCCGGCCTCGTCTACTGGCACCCCAAGGGGGCGCGCATCCGCGGCATCGTGGAGGATTTCTGGCGACAGCGGCACCGCGAGGGGGATTATGACGTGCTCTACACGCCGCACATCGGCCGCGAGTGGCTGTGGCAGACGTCGGGCCACCTCGGGTTCTACGACGAGTCGATGTACTCGCCGATGGATATCGACGGGCAGAACTATTACATCAAGCCGATGAACTGCCCCTTCCACATCATGATCTACAAGACGCAGACGCGCTCTTACCGCGACCTGCCGCTGCGCTGGGCGGAGCTCGGCACGGTATACCGCTACGAGCGCAGTGGCGTGCTCCACGGCCTGCTGCGGGTGCGCGGGTTCACGCAGGACGACGCCCACATCATCTGCACTCCAGAGCAGATCGAGGACGAGATCCTGCGGGTGCTGCGCTTCTCGCTGGCCCTGTGGCGTGACTTTGGCTTTGGCAACATTCGCGCCTACCTAGCGACTCGCCCCGAAAAGGCGGTGGGCGAGCTGGAGCGCTGGGAGCAGGCCACCGCCTCGCTGCGCAAGGCGCTGGAGGTCGAGGAGCTGCCCTACGACCTCGACGAGGGGGGCGGCGCCTTCTACGGCCCCAAGATCGACCTCAAGATCAAGGACGTCCTCGGCCGTGAGTGGCAGATGACGACGATCCAGTTCGATTTCAACGAGCCCGAGCGGTTCGACATGACCTACGTGGGCCCCGACGGCGAGCAGCACCGGCCCTACATGGTGCACCGCGCTCTGTTGGGCTCGCTGGAGCGCTTTTTCGGCGTGCTCATCGAGCACTATGGCGGCGCCTTCCCCCTGTGGTTGGCACCCGTGCAGGCCAGGCTCATCCCCATCGCCGACCGCCATGTGGACACCGCCCGCCAGGTGGCGGAGCGCCTCCGGGCCGTCGGGCTGCGCGTCGAGCTGGACGACTCGAGCGACCGCATGAACGCCAAGATTCGTGCCGCCCAGCTGCAAAAGATTCCCTACATGCTGGTGATCGGCGACCGCGAGGTCGAGGAGGGGACCGTGTCCGTGCGGCTGCGCACCAACGAGAACCTCGGCGCCATGGCCGTCGCCGATTTCATCACCCGCGCCACCGGCCTCGTGGCCACGCGCGACAACGAGGCCCTCTAGTACCTGGGGGTTACCTGCTCTGCTGCTCGTGTTATCACTTTATAGTGTCTTTGTGTGCACTCGCTAATGGTCATTATGGTTCTGCAGCGCGTCTGTTGCGGCATCGTCCCGCGGCGGTGGTTTGACACGCTAGAATATGTATGCTAAACTTTTCTGACGTAGGCGACATGCCCACCGGTCCGTCCGCCTGCCTGCGTGACGGACCCACACGATGAAGAGAGAGGTAGGACCATTAGCGCTAGAGAACATCGCCTGAACCATGAGATTCGGGTTCGTGAAGTCCGGTTGATTGATGAGACCGGCAAGCAACTGGGCATCTTTCCCACCCGGGAAGCGTTGCGTCTGGCAGAGGAGCGCGGGCTTGACCTCGTCGAGATCGCCCCGGGCGCCAACCCGCCCGTGTGCCGACTGCTCGACTATGGCAAGTTCGTGTACGATCGGCAGCGTCGCGAGCGCGAGGCACGCAAGGCCCAGAAGCAGGTCGAGATCAAAGAGATCCGGCTCCGCCCCAAGATCGCGGAGCACGACGTGATGATCAAGACCAATCGGGCCCGTCGGTTTCTCGCGGAAGGTTCCAAGGTTCGGGTGCGTGTGCGCTTTCGCGGTCGCGAGATCACGCATCAGGATATCGCGCGTGATCTTTTGAACAAAGTGGCCGATACCATGCGCGACGTGGCCGTCGTCGAGCAACCCCCGGCCATGGAAGGTTCCACCATGCTGATGATTCTTGCTCCAGCCAGCAAGTCATCGAGCGCGTAGCGCAGCTGCGCGCTCTACGAACGTTGTTGTGTCATCCTGGGGAGGTCCCGAAAAGTGCCCAAGCTCAAGACCCATAAGGCCACCGCTAAGCGCTTCAAGCTAACCGGTTCGGGCAAGCTGATGCGAACCAAAGGTGAGAAACGGCACCTGCGGCGCAAGCGTTCCAAGCGCGCCAAGCGCAGCGCCTGGAAGATGCTCGAAGTGGAGACGCCTGGCGAGAACCAGCGTATCAAGCGCTTGCTGCCGTACATTTCCAAGTACAAGGGTTAGTACCAAACGATGCGGCGCGGACCGCGTGTCGCGCCGCCAGCTCTTAGTAGAGGAATGCCAAGGTGCCCAGAGTAAAGCGAAGCGTCGCTGCCCGCAAGCGCCATAAAAAAGTACTGCAGGCCACCAAGGGACAGCGCGGAGCGAGGCATGCCCTGTTCCGCCGAGCGAACGAGGCTCTGCTGACGTCACTAAAGTACGCCACGCGCGATCGCCGCAACCGCAAGCGCGACATGCGCCGGCTGTGGATCACGCGCATCAATGCCGCGGCCCGTTTGAACGGCCTGAGCTACAGTCGCTTCATCCAGGGGCTGCGTCTCGCCGGCATCGATATCAACCGCAAGATACTGGCCGACATGGCCATCGCTGATCCCGCCGCCTTTGCCCAACTGGCAACCGCGGCTCGCGAGGCGGTACAGGTCGAAGCCTAACCCATCAGGAGCCGCGTGACCCTTCTGGGAACAATCACCAATCCTGAGAACGCGCACGTGCGCTACGTGCGGGCGTTGTACAAAAAGCGGGCTCGATACCGCGACAAGCGCTACGTTTTGGAGGGCCTGAGGCTGGTAGGGCACGCGCTTGACGCCGGACATCGGCCCGCTTTGGCGTTCTATACGGACGCCTTTGCCTCCGGGCCGGGCGAGGCGCTCGTCCACGCCCTGCACGCGGGGGATACCCCCACCTGGCGGACCACGCCCGCCGTGATGGAGCGCCTCGCTGACACCGTCACCCCCCAGGGGATCGTGGCGGTGATGCCCCTCCCCGAGCCGCCCCCCCTGTCACCCGACGCTGACCTGCTCCTCGTGCTCGATGCGCTGCGCGATCCCGGGAACCTGGGCACTATCCTGCGGACGGCCCAGGCCACGCAGGTCGATGCCGTGCTACTCACCCCGGGCTCCGCCGACCCTTACGCACCCAAGGTGGTGCGCGCCGGGATGGGGGCCCACCTCTCCCTGGCGCTGTACCCCGACACCCCGTGGAGCGACGTGCTGCGCCTGACGGCGGGCACGCGGCGCGTCCTCGCCGAGGCCGACGCCCCCCACACCCTGTGGGAGTGGGATTGGACGGCACCGACGACGCTCATCGTGGGGAGCGAGGCCCACGGCGCCGGGCAGGAGGCCCGCGCCGCCGCCGATGCCCGCCTGCGCCTCCCCATGGCCGCCGAGACCGAGTCGCTCAACGCCTCCATCGCTACGGCCGTGTTCCTCTTTGAGGCGCGCCGCCAGCGCGGCGCAAGGTGGGAGCGGGGACCGCAGTGGCAAGCCCTCTAGGGAGTGACGGATTGCTCCGTCCTTTTCAGCTCCCGTTCGAGCAGCGCCAATACCGCCAGGGCCGAGCGCACCTTGTTGGCAAGGCGATCCGCATCCCACACGTGGTGCTCCGCTGCCTCCCCCCAAGGGCCGACAACGGCGATGTGCACCGTGCCCACCGGCTTGTCCGGCGTGCCGCCCGCTGGCCCCGCGATGCCCGTCACCGCCAGGCCGACATCCACGCCCAAGACCCGGCGGACGCCCTCGGCCATGGCGATGGCCACCGGGCGGCTCACGGCGCCATGGGCGATCAAAAGTGCCTCCGGCACGTGTACCACGTCGCGCTTGACGTCGTTCGCATAGGCGATGATACCGCCCCAGAAGTGCGCCGAGCTCCCCGACACGTTCGTCAGCGCATGCCCTACCAGCCCGCCCGTGCACGATTCCGCGACGCCCAGCGTCAGGACGCGCGCCGCGAGCAGGGCGAGCACGCGCTGCGCCGCTGCCGTCAGCGTTTCCTCATCGGTGGCCATCCCCACCCCCTAGTAGCCCCTGTCGACATCGACCCGGTTCAGCAGCTCCTGCCCCGCGAGGTAGCGCCGCAGATTCGCAACGAACAGGTCGACGAGTCGCTCGTTATAGTGTCGCGTCATGGCGGCCATGTGCGGCGTGATGAGCACGTTGTCCAGATCGTAGAAGGGGTGCTCTGGCGGCAACGGCTCCTGGGCGAACACGTCCAGCGCCGCCCCGGCGATCCAGCCCTCACGCAGCGCCCGCAGCAGCGCCTCCTCCTGCACGATCTCGCCGCGGGCAATGTTCACCAGGACGGCATCCGATCGCATGGCACGGAGCGCCGCCTCGTCGATTAGCCCGCGGGTCTGCGGCACCAGCGGCGCTGCGACGACGACAAAGCCACACGACGCCAAAAAGGTGTGCAGGTCATCCGGCGTGTACCAGGCGATGGGTATGCGCCCCTCCGGATCGCCCGTGCCCTCGACGTAGTAGCCCTCATCCCTCCGCCGGCCACTGGCCGACAGGGCGATGACGCGCATGCCCAACGAGAGCGCCAGGCGCCCCACCTCCCGGCCGATACTGCCGTACCCCAGGATACCGATGGTCTCGCCCCGCAGCTCGCGTCCGCGCAGCGCGCGCCAGGGGTGCGCGGGCCAGGTGCGCTCGCGCTGCATGGCGCACACCGCCGGCAGCTGGCGCGCCATGGCCAGCATAACGCCGAGGACGTATTCGGCCATGGGCGTGGCGTGGATGCCGCTCGCCGTAGTGACGGTAACGCCGGCGCGCAGCACGGGGTTATCGAGGATGCGCTCAGCGCCCGCC
>DUUT01000133.1 GCA_012841405.1 Chloroflexota bacterium | reverse complement strand
TAGGCCACGCGCAGCAGGGCCTCATCGGGGGCGGGGGTGGGGCGGTCGACCTCGCGGTAGGCGACCTGCTCGGGGCCCAGCCACAGGGCCGCCTTCATACGCTCTGCCATGACGCTTGCTCCTCACTAAACTGGCTGCAAGCCCTCGTCTGAGGGTGGCGGCAGGATAGCACAGTTGCCGGGGGGCGGCAAGGTCTGGGGGCGGAGCGCTAACCGCAGAGACCGCAGAGGTAGGAGTGTCTACCTCTGCGGTCTCTGCGCTCTCGGCGGTTGGTCCCGTTCAGAATCCGCGTCCATCCGCCGTTCTACCCCACGCCCACTGCCGGCGCCCCCCTACCGCCCGCGGATGTCGGCGCGGCGCAGGAGGTTGGCGTTCATCACCACGGTGATCGAGCTGGAGGCCATGGCCACCTCCGCGAGGGCGGGGTGCATCAGCCCGAGGATGGCCAGCGGGATCATGATGACGTTATAGATGAACGCCCAGAAGAGGTTCTGGCGTATCTTGCGAAAGGTGGCGCGCGAGAGCTTGACGGCGCTCACCACGCCCCACAGGTCGCCGCGGACGAGGGTGATGTCGGCGGCCTCGATGGCGATGTCGGTGCCGGTGCCGATGGCGATGCCCACGTTCGCCTGGGTGAGGGCCGGGGCGTCATTGATGCCATCCCCCACCATGGCCACCATGCCGTGGGCCTCCTGCAAGCGGCGAATCTCGGCGACCTTGCCGTCCGGCAGCACCTCGGCGACGATGTGATCGATCCCCGCCCGGCGAGCGATGGCCGCCGCCGTGCGGCGGTTGTCGCCGGTGAGCATGACCGTCTCCAGCCCCAGGTCGTGGAGCGCGGCCACGGCGGCGGCTGCCTCGTCCTTGATTGGGTCGGCTACGGCCAGCAGCCCGATGAGGCGCCCGGCGGCGGCGACCAGCATCGTCGTCTTGGCTTCTTCCTCCAGCCGGGCCATCTCGGCGGCGCCCTCCGCCACCTCAATGCCGCGCTCCTCCAAGAGTCGTGCGCTGCCCACGAGGATGGCCTGCCCGTCGACGCGCGCGGCGATCCCGCGCCCCTCGAGCGCCTCAAAGCCCTCGGGGGTGGCGAGGGCGATCCCCCGGGCGCGGGCTCCCTCTACGACAGCGCGCCCGATGGGGTGTTCACTCCCCAGCTCGGCAGAGGCCGCGAGGCGCAGGAGTGTGGCCTCGGGGACGCCGAGCGGCACGATATCCGTGACCTTGGGCGTGCCCAGCGTGAGGGTGCCCGTCTTGTCCAGGACGATGACGCGCACCTCGCGCATCGTCTGGATGGCGGCGCCGTTGCGGATGAGGATGCCGTTCTCGGCGCCGATGCCGCTACCCACCATCAAGGCCGTGGGCGTGGCCAGCCCCAGCGCACAGGGGCAGGCGATGACGAGCACCGAGATGGCGGCCACGAGCGCCAGCGTGGCCGATGAGAGGGCCGGGTTGACCCACGGGAGCACTCCCTGGGCGGCCACGAGCACACCGCGTAGCGGGCCACTGGCGAACGCCCAGAGGCCGAGCGTGAACACGGCGATCCCGAGCACCACCGGCACGAACACGGCGGTGACGCGATCGGCGAACTCTTGGATGGGCACCTTAGTACCCTGGGCCTCCTCGACCATGCGCACCACCTGCGCCAGGAAGGTGTCGGCACCCACCCGCGTGGCGCGCACGTGGAGCAACCCCGTCTGGTTCACGGTGGCGCCGATGACCTCCGCCCCTTCCGCCTTGGGGACGGGCATCGACTCGCCGGTGGCCATCGACTCGTCCACCGCGCTCTGGCCGGCGATGACCACGCCGTCCGTGGGGATCTTGGTCCCCGGGCGCACGACCATGACATCCCCTACCTTGACCTGGGACAGGGGCACCTCGTACTCCTCGCCGTCCACGAGGATGTGGGCCGTCTTGGCGCCCAGCTGGAGGAGCTTGCGGATCGCCTGAGAGGCGCGTCCCTTGGCGCTCGCCTCGATGTAGCGCCCCGTCAGGTGGATGGCCATGATCATGGCGGCCACGCCGGCATAGCTCGTCAACGGAGTCACCAGCGAGAGGGGGCCGCTGATCCACGAGGCGCTCGTACCGATGGTGATGAGCACGTCCATGTTGGCGCTGCCGTGGGTGACAGAGCTCCAGGCGGAACGGAACGTCGGGCGCCCCGGCCAGACGAGCACGGGCAACGCCAGGGCCATGAGGGCGATCTCGATGGCCAGCATGCTCGGCCAGGCGATGCCCCACACCATGTGCAGGAGCATGAGGACGACGACCGGCCCGGTGAACGCCCAGGCCACGGCCATGCGGCGGCGGGCGGCGGCCATCTTGGCCGCCTCGGGGTCCACACCCTCCGCGCCGGACGCCGCCGGAGGGGTCTCGTCGAGCACGGTGTAGCCGGCATTGTGGACCGCCTGGCGCATGGCATCGATGGTGGCCACGGAGGGCACATAGGCGACGGTGGCGCGTTCGGTGGCCAGGTTCACCGTCACCGAGGCTACGCCCTCCACCTTACGGAGGGCGCGCTCGACGTGGCGCACGCATGCCGCGCACGTCATGCCGCCGATGGGCAGGATCACGCGGTGCGTCTCCACATCGTAGCCACTCTCCTGCACGCGGCCGATGAGGTCGGTGAGCTGCACGGCGGTGGGATCAAAGGTGATGGCGGCGCGGTCAGTGGCCACGTTGACCGTGACCTCCTCGACGCCGTCGAGGCGCTTGAGGCCGCGCTCCACGGTGCGCGCACAGCTCGCGCAGGTCATACCGATAATGTTGAGAGAGAGGCTCTTTTTGGCGTCCATGGATCTCCCTGTCGTGGAGGGCACTGACGGCACCTCCTGAGCGTTGATCCCATTGTACCCAACTTGATCCTGTTAGTCAACAATGGTCAGGGGCACAACGATGGACAAGGACGACACGGGACGCGGGTAGACCACGCTCCGCCACAGGAGGCCCTCGCCGCGACGATGCCTGTATCCCTGGCATCATCGCGGCGAGGGCTCCCACCCTAGGACTGTGGAGCGGACGCAGCGCCGATCAGCGCCTAGAGCAGTCCGCGATAGACGCCGCCATCCACCTGGATGGTGGCCCCCGTGATGTACGCGGCCCGGTCAGAGGCCAGGAAGGCGACGAGCGCCGCCAACTCCTCGGGACGGCCGATGCGGCCCGCGGGGATATCCGCCTGCATGGCCGCGAGCGCCTCTTCCTGCGTGATGCCCTGCTGCTGGGCGGTGTTGGCCACCAGGCTACGCACCCGGTCGGTGAGGATGGTGCCGGGGCAGACGTTGTTCACGGTGATACCGTCCGCCGCCACCTGCAGCGCGAGGGTCTTGGCCATGGCGACAACGGCAGAGCGCGCGGCATTGGAGAGGATGATGTTGGGCAGGGGCTGCTTCACCGAGATAGAGGTGAGGTTGATGATGCGCCCCCAGCCCCGCTGCTGCATCCCCTGCAGTACGAGGCGCGTCAGGCGGACGGTGCTCATCAGGTTGAGGTTGAGGGCCGCCAGCCAGTCCTCGTCGCTCATGTCGGTAAAGGTGCCGGGGCGCGGGCCGCCGGCGTTGTTCACCAGGATATCCACGTCGCCAAAGGCGTCCTGCGCAGCGCGCACCAGCGCCTCGATATCGGCGAGCGCGGTGACGTCCGCGCGCACGGGGAGCACCTCGGCGCCGGTCGCGCCGCGGATCTCGTCGGCGGCTGCCATGAGGTCCTCCTCACCCCGCGCGGCGATGACCACGCGCGCGCCCTCGCGCGCCAGCTCCAGCGCGCTGGCCTTGCCAAGTCCCTTGCTGGCAGCCGCCACCAGGGCTACCTTCCCCTTGATGCCCAGGTCCATTCCAGACCTCCTGTCGTATGATGCGCGCCCTCGGCGCGGGCAACGGTGCCTGTGTGGCGCGAGTGTACCACCTCTGGCGATGCTTGTCAGCCACGGCGACGCCTCCCATGGAGGCGTTTGTGTCCCTGGGCCGGCGCGTCTATACTGGGCCTATGAGAAGCACGTGAGTGGCCGTTCCGTGTGGTGTCGGCTCGCCGTCCATCGTGATCCATCTAGCGTTGTACTCTCATCACCCCATTCCAGGATGTGACCCATGAAGCTCTCCGTGCTCGTGCCCGCGTACAATGAAGAGGCAGGGCTCGCAACGATCCTCCGCCGCATCGCCGCCGTGCCGGTGGACAAGGAAATCATCGTCGTCAACGACTGTTCCAGCGATCGCACCGGCGCCATCCTGGATGGGGCGGTGGTGGGCGATCGTATCCCCGGTCTGCGGGTGATCCATCACCGTACCAACCGGGGCAAGGGGGCGGCCATCCGCACCGCGCTGCAGGCGGCGAGTGGCGACGCCGTGATCATCCAGGACGCGGACCTGGAGTACGATCCTCAGGACTATCCCGCGCTGCTGGCGCCGATTCTCAGTGGAGAGGCCCAGGTGGTCTATGGGGTGCGCAACCTGGACGCCCAAAAGCTCCTCTTCCGGCTGGGGAACCGTGCCCTCACCTGGCTGACGAACCTGCTCTACGGCGTGCAGCTTCACGACATGGAGACGTGCTACAAGGTGATGACGATCGATATCGCCCGCCGCCTCGATATCGAGAGCAATGGGTTTGACCTCGAGCCCGAGATCACGGCCAAGATCGTGCGCCTAGGGTATACGATTCACGAGGTGCCCATCGCCTACGAGCCGCGCGAGGAGAAAAAGCTCTCCCCGTGGCGCGATGGTTGGCCGGCGCTACGGGCCCTGCTCCGCTACCGGGCCTGGCGCCCGGCGCCGCGCGTCGCTTCCGAGATGGTGGGTTGAGGAGCAGAGGCGCCTGCTGAGGGCGAGGGCGGCGGGGACGGGTTCCCGCCGTGTGGACGACCACCATGATCGGCCGCGGCGCACGTCTGCCGCGGCCGATTGCATGCCGGCCCATCGCCGGAGGGCCGGCGGGTAGGAGCAGTGCGGAGGATGGCAGAGCGCGAAGGAATCGTCGTGCGGAGGCACGGGGGGCACTACTACGTCGACACCGGGGATGCGATCGTCGACTGCACCATACGCGGCCGCGTGAAGCGGCGCCGCGCGGAGAGTGATCTGATCGCCGTGGGCGATCGCGTGCGTTGGACGCCCATCGAAGGAGGGCGGGGCATCATCGAGCGCGTGCTGCCGCGGCGCACGGTGCTGTCGCGCACGCCGCCGCCGCCACGGGCGCCCATCGAACAGGTGATCGTGGCCAACCCCGACCAGGTGCTCGTGGTGATGGCCATGGCCAGCCCACCACCGAACCCCTTCATGCTGGACCGCTACCTGGTAGCCTGCGAGGCGGTCGCGTTGCCGGCCCTGATCGTGGCCAACAAGATCGACCTGGCGGACGGGGCGGCGGACGACGCGCGAGAGCTCTTTGCCCTTTACGAGGGCCTCAGCTATGGCGTCTACTACACCAGTGCCACCACGGGGCAGGGCGTCGACGCGTTGCGTGACGTCCTGCGCGGCAAGCTCTCAGTGCTCACGGGGCCCTCGGGCACGGGCAAGTCGAGCCTGCTGAACGCCCTCTGGCCGGATCTGGAGCTGCGCACCGGCGAGGTGAGCGCCTACCACGACCGTGGTCGGCACACCACCGTCGTGGCGCAGTTGCTGCGCCCCGAGCGCGACACGTACGTGGCCGACACCCCCGGCCTGCGGCAGTTCCGCTTCTGGGATATCGATCCCGAGCAGCTGGAGGCGTTTTTCCCCGAGTTTCGGCCCTTTCTCGGCGAGTGCCGCTTCCAACCCTGCACGCACACCCACGAGCCGGATTGCGCCATCCGCGCAGCGGCGGAACGCGGTGCGGTACCGCCGCTGCGCTACGAGAGCTATGTCC
>DUUT01000132.1 GCA_012841405.1 Chloroflexota bacterium | reverse complement strand
TAGGCCACGCGCAGCAGGGCCTCATCGGGGGCGGGGGTGGGGCGGTCGACCTCGCGGTAGGCGACCTGCTCGGGGCCCAGCCACAGGGCCGCCTTCATACGCTCTGCCATGACGCTTGCTCCTCACTGAATAGCCCCGCGTCCCCAGCGATGATCGCCGCGGACGCGGGCTGATGCTCCAGAATGCTGCCGGCCATATGGCCAGGGGTACGTGCGTACCCTGCTCCTGGCCATATGGCTCTTCTCCGCTGCCGGCGGATGCCGTGGTATGCGCTCGAGGCCCTCTACCTCCATCGCAGCCAGCTCTGCGGAAGCGTCCGAGGGCGTCGGCGATGCCAATCGCTGTCAGCCGCCCAGCTCGGCCTTGGCGCGGGCGATGAGCGCCTGCATGTAGCCCATGGCGTACGCCTGCCCGCTGCCCCGGTTGTACTCGGGCGGGAAGTGCGGCGTGTGGTCATAGGTCACCGTGCCGGCATAGCCCGATTCGACGAGCGTCTTCATCACCTGGTACATGTCAAAGTAGCCGTTGTCCAGGAACGTCTCCTCAAAGACGGGCAGCGGCGAGCTGACGTTGCGGAAGTGGACGATGAGGATGCGGCCGTCCGCCTGGAACTCGCGGATGCCCTCCAGGACGTTGCCGAACCCCTCGTCACCGCCCTCGAGCCAGCAGCCCACGCAGAACTCCATCCCCAGCGCGGGGCTGGCGGCGATCTCAAAGGCCTTGCGGTAGGCGTCGATGTTCTTGATCAGGCAGGGCACGCCGCCCAGGGGTACGTACACCGGCGGATCGTTGGGGTGTAGGGCCAGGCGTACGCCGGCGTCCTCGCACACGGGGATCATGCGCTCCATAAAGTAGGAAAAGTTGTCCCACAGCTCCTCCTCGCTGTACTCCCGGCCGTGGGTGAAGGGGTGCTTGGCAAGCTCGTCGAGGTCCACACGGCGCGTGCGGGCTGTGCGGGTCTCCCCCGGCTCCGAGCTCCATACCTGGTCCGGCTCCCAGGTAAAGGTGGTCACGTGGATGCCGGCCTTGCCGAGGTCGCGGACGAAGGCCTGGTAGGCGGCGATATCGTCGTCGCGCCCGGGCAGCGCCAGGTGGATGCGCGGCGACTTGCCCACGTCCATGTTGCCCACCATGTACAGCTCGAGCCCGGCGTCCTCGACCTTGGCGCGGAGGTCGCGCAGGAAGGGGTAGTTGCGCTGCTCGGGGCGCACCCAGATATAGATCGCCTGGGCCCCCAGCTGGCGGGCGAAGGCGAGCTCGCTCTCCGTGGCCTCGGGCGAGGCGGGCATCGAGAGCTTGAAGCGGATGAGGTTGCTGTCTGCGGACATGTGTTCCTCCTGATGGGGCCCCTGCATGGCGCGAGGCCCCTGCTATGGTGGTGATCGCTCAAGCGCCGCGCGCTTGGCGTACGGGCTAGCCCTTGATACCGCTCATGACGACGCCCTCGACAAAGTACTTTTGCGCCGAGACGAACACCAGCAGCACCGGCACGGTGGTGATCACGCTGGCGGCCATCAGCAGGTGCTCCGTGGGCTGGGTCGGATCATCGGCATAGGACCGCAGGAACCACAGGCCGAGGGGCAGGGTGAAATTCTTCTGAGAATCCAAAAAGATGAGCGGCGACAAAAAGTTGTTCCAGGAAGACATAAAGGTAAAGATGGCCACCGTGGCCAGGGCGGGCTTGCAGTTGGGCGTGATGATGCGCGACAGGATGGTCAGCCGGCTGGCCCCATCGATGAGCGCCGATTCATCCAAATCGAATGGGATCGACATGATAAACTGGCGCAGCAAAAAGATGGCAAAGGCACTGCCGAAAAACGACGGCAAGATCAGCGGCTTGAGCGTATCGATCCATTTCAGTGCCCGAAAGATGGTAAACAGGGGAATGATGGTGACGTATACCGGCATCATCATACCGCTCAAACACAGGAGAAAAGCGACCTCTCGCCCCGGAAACCGAAAACGCGAGAAACCATAAGCAGCCAATAGCGAGCTAATCAAGGTGCCAATTAACGTCAAAACGGTAACAATCATGCTATTGAGAAAAAACGAGCCGAAATCCGCCGTTGTCCAGGCCTCATAAAAGTTGCCCCATTGCGCAACCCGTGGCAGGATCTTGGGGGGATACTCAACCACCTCGTATCCTGTTTTCAGCGCGCTGCTCGCCGTCCAGATGAACGGGAAGATAAAACTGAGCGCGAGCAGGGTCGTCATCACGTTGAGGAGTACCTGGACAGCTTGGCGTCCCATGCCCCGTGTGGGGGGCTTGAGTCTGTACGCGAGTTCAGACACGCTGTCTCCCCCTTTCCATTATCGCCTTACCTCTCCGCTATAGAATACCCAACGCTTTGAGAGCCACTGCTGTACCAGTGTCATCACCAGGATGACGATGAACAACATCCAAGCAAGCGCTGAGCCATACCCCATGTCGAAACTCTTGAATGCCGTTTGATACAGGTGTAGAGCATAGAAATAGGTGGCATAAGCGGGCCCACCCGCAGTGGCCACAAAGGCGACGCCAAACACCTGGAGACTGTTGATCATGCCAAGCACGAGGTTGAAAAAGATCGTCGGCGAGATCATGGGGATGGTGACGTGCAGTATCCGATGCCACCAGTTGGCGCCATCCACCTCCGAGGCATCATAGAGCTCGCGCGGAACCCCTTGGAGCCCGGCGAGAAAGATCAACATGCGATTGCTGCCGATGCTCGTCCACAGGTTGATGCCCACGAGCGATGGCAGCGCCCACGTGGGGCTCGTCAGCCAGCCGGGGCCTTTGCTGTTGAACACCATCCTGATCAGGCTATTGACGATACCCACTTCCGGCTGCAGGATCCACACCCAAAGAATCACGGCCGCCACTTGGGGCGTCAGCGAAGGCAGGAAGAAGCAGATGCGCCAGGCGGTCGTCCCGCGCACGCCGCGATCGAGGAGCAGTGCTGCCAGAAAAGAACCGAGTACTCCCAGCGGTACGGTTGTCAGCGTCCAAAGCAGAGTACGCTCAATCGACTTCCAGAAGAGACTGTCCCGGAATAGGGCGTAGGTATAGTTCTCGAGCCCAACCCACTCCATCGGGCGGAGCAAGGTGTACCGGGTCAAACTATAGTAGAGACTCGTCAACAGGGGGCCCACGATGAAGGCCAAGAATCCGATCGCCCAGGGCAAGATGAACGTATACCCCTGGAGCGCCTCGCGAATCTCCTGACGGCTCATTCGGGGGCGCCGACGAGTAGCTGTAGCGACATCGAATGCGTGTGCGCTCTCCATAAACGCGTGTTCTCCTTAGCTGAAGGGGGCGAGCCGCCCCCTACGCTCGCAGTAGCCGGTGTCGATAGGGTAGCCACAGCCCCATCGCCCTTGGCCTCACCCCCGGCATGAGGAACAGGAGGAGCCGCACCTGCCCCTCATGCCCGGGTAGCAGACGGCTCCTCCGCACCCTCACACACAGATCACTATCTACGCCGGCCGAGCACGGCCCCCTACAGCGGCTTGTCCAAGACCTCCTGGCAGGCCGCCGTAAAGCGCTTCATAAAGTCGGGCGTCAGTTCTTCCTGGCCCAGCCACAACTGATCCAAAAAGTTCTTGGTGATCGTGTTCAACTCGATCCCACGCAGATTCGCCGGCCCGCGGAAATTCTCGGTCTTGAGCTGGCACTCGTACTGCAGCTGCAGCCACTCCTTCGTCGGATCCGCGTCATCAAGGGCAGCGATCGTCTCCTCGTCATCCACGCGCGCCGAGAGGTAGCCGATCTGTGCACAGGAGAGCTCTGACATGCGCTTGTCGGCCAGCGCATACGCGAGGAGGAAGGCCTCGTGAGGGTGTTCGGTCTGCGTCGATGGATCGTGCGAGTTCACACTGGCGCGCCACCCCTTGGCGTTCTCCACGTGTGGCATCTCTACGGTATCCCACCGGAAGGGTTCCTCCAAGACGTCAACGGCTGCCTTGATGCCCTTCCATTCCCAACGGCCACCCACCATGATGGCGAGCTTGCCGGCGGCAAAGAGCGCCCGCCTGCCGCCACTGGGCAAGCTTTCATCGCGGGGCACCTGCTGCTGCTGGTAGAACCCATAGAGGTACTGCATCGCGTCGTACCACTCGGGGCCCTCAGAGAGCTGCCGGGTTCCTTCCTCGTTCAGGGCAAATGACCCGAAGGCGCGCACCCAGTTGTGGATCCCCAGGATCGATGTGAGATCGAGCGAGATCCCAAACACGTCGCGCATATCCTCGGGGCCCTTGGTCAGCGTGTTCACCCACTCTTGCAGCTCCTCGAGGGTGCAGCCGTGCTTCGGCGGGAAGGGGATACCCGCCTCTTCGAACATGTCCTGGTTGTAAAAGATAAAGCACTGCGAGGGGCTAGCGCTCTTGGGCAGCCCATACATCTTGCCTTCATAGGTGAGGGCGTCCACGGCCGACGGCAGCCATTCACTCTTGGAGTGGCCGTTGGCATCCAGCCATTCCTCACTCGTCTGCAGGAGGCCATTCACGGCGTGGCGCCGCTGCTGGGAATAGTCGTCCTGCGCAAAGACCACATCGCCCAACGAGCCGGCCGCGGCCATGGTCTGAATCTTGGTATAGTACTCATCCTCCGGGACGGGTACCAGCTCGACGTCGATGTAGGGATACTCCTCCATCAACTCCTTGGGCCGGTCAACATAGTAGGACGGCTCGTTCTGCTCACCCCCTGCGCGCATGTTGAGCTTGAGCGTCACCTTTTCCTGCGCTGCAGGCTGGGGCTCCTCTGCGCGCGGCACGTCACCCTGCGGGGCAGCCTCCGTGGGCGCTGGGGCCGCCGTCGGTGTCTTGGGTGCGCAGGCAGCCAACACGCTGCTTCCTGCTGCCGCCGCACATATCGCCAGGAATTGCCGTCGCTTCATCTCTGTAGCCATCGTGTCTCCTTCCTCGGCTTCCATCGCCTGAACGATGGATCGATCGATCCGGGATACCCGGTGATCCTCTTCGGTCCCCTGAAAGCGCCTGAGCGACCTACATACGTCACGGAATTCTGCAAACAAACCGGTGCTATCACTCGAAACGGATCACGTCGCCCGTCACTCGCGAGCCAACCACGCGCGCGCTGAAGCACGTGATCTACCCAGTTGCCACCCCCTTCCCTAGTGGCTCCCAACTTGTGCTCAATTGCTGAGAGCCTAGAATACAAGCCATGAGTCTCTTGCTGAAACATCCCCAGCGAACCCATTGTACGGCCCCCACGATGTGTGGGCGTCTCAAAGTGCTCTCACGTTGTCTCACTTTCTTCCGGGCACAGCGATCATGCTAACAGCCGAGTTCGAAGAAAACGTGCGCAACGCGCTCCTGCACTATGGTGACAGTGCGCGCCTGTGCACGAATCCGCTCTTGGATCGCCTCTCAGCACGCCACCTGCCCATCGAGGATCGGCTCGGCGAACTGCGTGCGGCGTTGCGCCAGGCGATCAACTCGCTGCGACCGCCGGACACGGTGCCCTATAGCCACGCGGACTGGCTGCCCTATCGCGTCCTGTGGGGACGCTGCATTCAGCGCCGCAATCCCCTGCAGATCGGTGACGAGCTCGGCCTCAGCCGCGCCACCTTTTACCGCTACCAGGCGCAGGCCATCCAGGCGGTCTGCCGCGTGCTGTGGGAGCGGATCGAGGCTTCGAGTTCCCCGCCATCGTTGAGCGGAGTGCCCGCCGTCGAGCCTCCCACCGAGAGTCCCCCGCGCTGGGGCCCCCCTGCGCGGGAACGCGTGGACCTCCAGGCGCTGGTGGCCGGCGTGCAGAGCGACATGCAAGCCCTTCTCGAGCGGCAGAACGTGACCTTGCACGTGCGCCTCTGCGAGAATGCGTCCGTCATCTATGGCGACGGGGCCACGTTGCGCCAGATTGTCCTCAATGCCTTGGCCGCGGCGCTCCGTCTGAGTACAGGCCCGACGCTTCGCCTGGAGATCACGGCGACGCCGCAGGAGACGCGCTGGGAGATCCAGGCCGACGCCCAGGGGAGGGCACCGGTTACCGCGGCGTCGGACCAGCACCCCGAGCTGGATCTCTGTGCCGCACTCCTCCAGCCCTACGGCGGGCAGATCACCTGGGCAGAGAGCCCTACAGGGTTCAGCCTGCGCTTTACGCTGCCCACCTTGCGACCGCCCAAGGTCGTCGTCGTCGACGATGACCAGGACACCCTCGCCCTGTACGAGCGCTACCTGCGTCGTGCGGGACTCGACCTCCAGATAGCGAGTGACAGTGCGCGGCTCTGGGCGTTGCTGGAGGAGGGGTACCCTGACCTGATCGTGCTGGACGTGCTCATGCCCCACGAGGATGGCTGGATGGTACTCCAGCGCCTTCAGACCCTGCCCGAGACGGCGGAGATCCCGGTCATCGTCTGCTCGGTGCTCGCCCAGCCTTCCCTGGCCCTCACCCTGGGGGCGCGCCAAGTACTCCTGAAGCCGATCAGCGAAAGCGCTCTGCTGCAGGCCGTTATGCAGGTGTTGGGGTGGGCAGATAGCGAGCACGCGCCACCGCAATGAGCTCTCGCAGGCAGCGCATCGCGGTGACGACATCGAGCCCTGCACGGTAGCTCAAGGCGATGGGGGTGTGGATGGCCATGTGCGCTTCGGCACGATCCTGCGCCGACACTACCGCCACCGGCACGTGCCGGAGCCGCGGGGAGGCTTGCATGTGCTGCATCACCTCGTATCCGGTCATCCCCGGCATGAGCAGGTCGAGAAAAACGACGTCCGGTACCACCTCTGTCATGGTGCGTAGCGCGGTTTGGCCGTCGTAGGCGCGCAGAATGCGGTACGGGCGCGGCAGGGCGGTGAGCATTACCTCCATGAGGCGCACCACATCGGGGTCGTCATCGACGATGAGTACCGTCGTCGTCCCTTCCACCTCCACCTGGCGCATCACCGCGTCGACGAGCTCGGGGGGCACGGGTTTCACCATGTAGGCGAGCACACCCTCAGGCAGTCCGTCCGCGCAACGTGGCAAGCGGCAGGTGACGATCGGCACGGAAAAGGTCGTATCCGCCAGCATCGCCTCCACCCGTGGCTGCCATTCCGGCGTAGTGATGATGGCGCGCGGGTGCAGGTCATGGAGCAGTTGGAGCGCCTCGCGTTCCTGGCGCACGGCGACGACGCGAAACTCCTCCAGGTGCCGCGCGAGGAGGTGCGCTGCGCTAGGGTCGTCATGCACGAGCAAGCATACCTCCGGGACGTCCTGGTCGCACCATTGGCCACCCACGCGCATGAGCCCTTGGCCGGCACGCTGCGCGCCCGGCAGGGGCACGGTGAACCGCACCGTCGTGCCACACCCTTCTTCACTCTCGACCCAGATGCGGCCACCGTGGAGCTCTACGAGCTGCTTGCTGATGCTCAAGCCGAGGCCGCTCCCCTTGAGCTCCTGCGGGGCATCGCTCGGCGCGTGGGCCTGGGCAAACTCACGAAACAGCTTGGGGATCTCGGCGGCGGGGATACCGCGGCCGGTGTCGCTGACGCTGACCAGCACCGCGTCTCCGTCCATCTCGGTGCGCACCGTGACGCCGCCGTGCTCGGTAAAGCGCACCGCGTTCATCAGGATGTTGAGCAGCGCCTGCCGGAGTCGGACCTGGTCGGCAATGATCGTCGGCAGCCCACCTGCGAGCTCGGTACGTAGCGACAGGCCGCGGCGCTGTGCGAGGGGATGCACGATGTCGACCGCCTTGACGACCACATCGGCCTCGAGATCCACTTGATCCCTCACGAGGGGCAGACGCTCGGCATCGATTTGCGCCAGGTCGAGCACATCGTCCACCAGCGCCGAGAGGTGCTGGCTGTTGCGGTAGATGGCGTCAATATCGGCCCAGTAGGGATCCGGAAGCGGCACACCGTAGCGCTCTGGCGTGAGCGCCATCGCGCGGCTGAATCCGAGGATGAGGCTCAGCGGGCCGCGCAGCTCGTGGCTCACGGTGGCGGCGAACTGGGCCTTTTGCGCCCGCGCCACCTCGGCCTCGTGACGAGCGGTGACCAGCTGGCGGTTCATCTGCTCGATGCGATACGTTGACTCTTCCAGAGCGCGCAGAGCACGGTAGAGCTCTGCGCGGCGCGCTTGGGTGTCCTGCAGGTTGCGACGCGCCTCACTCCAACCGGCGAGCGCCCATGCCACCGAGACGGTCATCGGGCGGGATGCTACTGCCGTCGCCATCCACACCAGAAAATAGAGGGCTGCGAGGCCACTGCTCACCGATAGAGCCACCGTCCCCCCCATGGCCGTCTGATACGCTAGGATGGCGCCCCACCACCCGATGACGCCCATGACCAGGGCACCCCATGGGCCCAAGAGGGCACCGCCGGCCACAATCAGCGTGACGCCCCCGGCCATGGATAGGGGACTGGGGCTGGTGCCCACCAGCGCCATTAGCGCCACGCAGTAAGAGAAGCAGAGGAGCCATCCGGCGAGAACGACGTGCCGGCGCTGAAGCCAACAGGCCAGGACGGTGAGGACGAACCAGACTCCCGTAGCGATCGTACTCAGGCCAAAGTGCCACGAGGACCACAGGCAGTAGATGTACCAGATCCAGACGACGGGCATGCCAGCGCCGGCGAACCCCTTGATCATGCTGCGCTTCAGATCCTGCAGCTCGTCATAGAGCACCTGAGATGTCTCCTGGGTGTCGATCCGTACACCAACGCTCATGGCATGCTCCTCATCGTCGCTCCGGGGGCACACAGGCACGAGCCGCCGTGTTCCCGCGTCGCTGTTGGCTTCAGGATGCATAGTATGGCACAGAATGCAGCACATGGCTACAGCTGGCGCGGGCGCCCGTCGAGGCGGGGGCTGATTACGCTCCCCGAGAGCCAACGGAACGAGGCGGGGGGAGCTGCCGCGTGCCCGCGGGCCCTGCGCCGCTGCCCCTCATCGCGTCAGGCGATGGCCAGGGGGACGTCCGTGCGCTGTGTGCCTTGGCAGTCTCAGCGCGGGGACTATAATGGGGCCACCAACGGCTATTGAAGGAGATGCTACCGATGTCATCCTCTGCCCTACCCTATCAGGTTGTGCTCATCGACTACGACGAGGAGCTCTTTGCTCCCCTCGGTAACGAGGCGGAGCGGCTGGCGGCGGTGGGTGCCCGCTGGGAGACGCACCAGCTGCGCACCCCCGAGGCGGTGCTCGCCGTCGCCGGCGAGGCCGACGTCATCGCCGTGCAGTCCGTACGGCCGCTGCTCACCCGCGAGGTGCTCGCCCAGCTGCCGCGCTGTCGCTGCACCATCCGCGCCGGTGCCGGCTATGACTCTATCGACTACCGGGCGGCGACGGAGCTGGGCATCATGGTGTGCAACACGCCGACCTACTGCACCGACGACGTGGCCGACCACGCCGTGGCGCTGATGCTGGCGGCGGTGCGCCACGTGCCGCGCCTCGACGCCGCCATGCGCCGGGGGC
>DUUT01000131.1 GCA_012841405.1 Chloroflexota bacterium | reverse complement strand
TTGGCGATGGTGCTCGTCCTGGCGATGGTCGCGACGCCCCTGCTGCAGGCCGAGCGCGTGGTGGCCCTTGCACAGCAGCAGAGCGCACGCCAGGCGTCACAGCGGGAAGACACGGAGCGCGAGCGGGCCGCGCGCGAGGCGCAAGCGGCCTTCGCGACGAACGCCTGGGACGCGCATCGCAACCCCCTCGCCGAGGACACGGAGGCTGCGCTGGGCGAGACGACGGTCATCACCGAGCCGGTGACGCTGTCCTCCGCCCAGGCGGATGAGGTCTCCGTCCTGTACCGGCAGCGGCAGGCTGCGCTCTTGGCGGATCCGCAGGGGGACGCCGACGGCGACGGTCTGACGGATGCCGAGGAGCAGGCCCTCGGGACGAGCTCGGACACCGCCGACTATGATCTGGACGGCGTCCCCGACGGCCGCGACAGCGACGGCGACGGCCTGAGCGACGCTGTCGAGGTCGCCGGGTTCACCCACGGCGGCAAGAGGTGGTATCTCGACCCCCTCGCGGCAGACACGAACGGCGACAGCCTGGCCGACCTGCTGGAGTGGGGCCCCGGGGATGCCCCCCTCGACACCGACGCCGACGGCGTGCCGGACCTGTTCGATCGGGACAACGACAACGACGGCGTCCCCGATCGCTTGGACCTCTCACCGTTCTCGGCGTCGGCCCGGCTCGGGGGCGGGGTCGATGCCGAGGGGCGGCCGGCGGCGTCGGCGACCCCCTCGGGGTACACCTTCCACGCCAAGTACCCCAATGCGCTGGAATCGTACAGCGATGACGTCTATCCCCTCATCATCAGCATGCGCAGCGTCCCGCCGGCGGCGGTGACCTACCTCGACCTCCAGCTGCGGCCCACGGATGCGAACCACCTCTGGTACGCCTACAACGTGCTCGATTGGCCCAGCGGCGACGATAAGGGCCAAGTGCAGGATGTCGACGGCGCCACGTTGTTCGACGCCTGCGTGAGCCAGGCGACGGCCAGCGGTGAGGATCCGGCCGAGGCGTGCGCGCTGAACCCCGACGGCAACGGCGACATCAAACTCGTGCCGATGCTCGAGTTCCGCTTCGGCAAGCCCCTCGCGGAGGCGCTCGCCCTGTTCCCAGAGCCCGACGTGTTGGCCGCCTACGGCATCTCGGTGCAGGCGACTGACGGCGCGTCGGGACAGGCCGTGGCCTATGTGCCGCTGCAGCTCATTACCGACGAGGATACGGGTGAGCGCGTCGCCTTTGGCGGGCGCATGCTCTTCCGCAAGCCTTCGTACGCCGTGCTCAGTCCCGAGGTCAACCTCGTCTGGAGGGTGCAGGGCCTGAGCGACAACGTCTGCGTCGAGCGGGACGACGCTGGCGCATGCACGCGCCGGGCGAACAACGTGCGCCAAGTCATCGCGAGTTACCCCGACGACTGGTGCCTCACCGCCCTCGACATGCAGGTCAACTACGGCGTCGACTATGCCATCCTTTACGAGGACCCGGCCGTCGACCCCGACCCGGCGGACGATGCCGCCCTCTTTATGCTGCAGGACGGGCTGGAGGCCAGCTTCCTGGCGGGCCGGGCGACCAACGGTGCCCGAGACGTCACCGTTGCCGAGCTGGCGCGTCGCTTTAATCACGCCACGAATGACGCCGTGAGCGACACGGAGCGCTGGGGCATCCCCAGCATCCTGTCTGTCACCACGGGAAGCGCTAGCGACGCCGACCGGGCGGCGGCGACCATCGCCATGACGGACACGCTGAAGGTGCTCAGCGCTGCGTACGGTACCGCGCCGACAAAGCCGGTGACGCCGACGCTCCTGTTCGCCCGCGAGGAGACCTCAGCCAGCTTTAACCTCGACAGCGGCTATGGCCAGCCGAGCTGGGATGAATACTCCTTTGGCGCGCGCGTCTGGGCGGGCCTGGCCGGCGCCCCGTAGCAGGTATTGGCCGGCGTCTCGTGGGCCACCTACACCTACGACACGGACAAGAGCGAGTGGCGTGCCTTGGACCTCGCCGAGGCGCTCGTCGCGCTGGCGCAGCGCTACGGCCGGCCCGCCACTGGCGAGAACCCCGACGTCGTCGCGGGTAACCTGCTCAAAATGCAGGATGTGATCGACGCCGACAAGATCCTCGAGATCGTCGGCAAGGTCAGCACCGGCGCGGCGAACGCCCCAGAGCTCGAGCACGCCAAGACCGCCCTGGAGGACGCGGCGACCATCGGGCGTCGCATTGAGCGGGGCGTTGCCACCGTGGCGTTGTGGACGGGCATCGGCCTAGCCATCGCAGCGGGCGTGCTGCAAATCGTCGCCCATTTCGCCGCGCCGGACGTGGCGCAGGACCTCGTCCTGGCGGCCAACGTGCTCTCAACGGTGAGTGGCGCGATCGGCCTCGCCATGCAGATCTATACCGTCGTGCGCACGACGATTTCGGTGGCGATTACCGCCGGGGTGAGCATCGGCACGGCCCTCAGCTCCACCCTCACCGCCGTTACCAAGATCGGGAGCGCTACCGGGATCGCTGCGATCATTGGCGCGGTGATCAGCGTCGTGATGACCTGGGGCTCGTTCATCTACAGCGTCTGCTCCGGCGGCGTCGCGACGGGCAGTGTGGCCTTTAACTCGGGGCTGGCCGCGGCCATCGCTGCCACCATCCTGGCCATCGTGCTGTTCGCCATCTCGCTCACCGTCATCGGCTCGGTCATCTCCGCCTTGGCCTCGCTCATCGATCTCATCCTGGGCTTCTTTGGCATCACCGGCTCCTCCGCATGGGTCACCAAGAAGCTCGCCGAGACGTTCTACCAGGCCGAGGTGCTCATCGACCTGCGGCGTGATGACCTCCTCAGCATCGAGGACCTGGGGATGTCGCTGCGTAACCCCGAGGACGGGATCAAGGAGGGGAACCAGGTCCAGTTCGAGGCGACGATCCTGAACACGGTGCGCCATCGCGACTTTCGAGAGTCCTACGACGGCTATTACCTCATGCCTGATCGCATGGCGGCTACCTATCTCTGGACGCCCGACACCCTCAAGGCGACCCGGCTGTACTACCTCCTCGCGGCGAACGCCGTGATGACTCAGCTCGACTTTGCGAAGACCATCGCACAGTGGATCGGTTCGGGGAACACGGACCGCCTGGCCGGTGCCGGCGGGCCGATGGACTGGTTCAACCAGACGACTTTTGTCGATTACTACCCGCCGGTATGCACCGACTTTGGCAACGGCCCCGTGTGTCGCAGCGGCACGCAGGCCGTGCGCAAGTACCAGGCGCAGAGCCGCCGGGGGCCGATCACCTCCTTCTACGGGTACGTGTTCTCTGATGATGAGGATGAGAAGACCGTGCTGCCGGGTGGCGTACTGGCCGCGGGCGTGAACGCCATGCAGCCTCTCTTCCTCTACATGGCGTACGAGGTGCCCACGTCCAGCTGCTGGCTCCTGTCGAGCTGCGAGACCAAGCCCGTGACGGGCACGGCGCGCATCAACCTCGGTGGCGATATCCACCTCGACGTGATGCCCGCCACGCTGGACGGCTTTTACCAGCTCAACTGGGCTTACAATTGGCTCGCCTCGGCTCTCCCTGCGTGGCTGCTGGAGGCCGCGCCCCTGGGGCCGACCTTCCCCCCGCACAAGGACTATGACGGGGACGGGCTGCTGGCCTCCGACAGCACCGTGGGCGGCAACGACCCCGACGATCACCGCTGGGACACCGACGGCGATGGGCTCTCGGACTACTTGGAGCTCAACTGGCGCGGAAAGGACGGCCGAGGTGGCCTGAACCCCACGGCCGTCGACACGGACGGCGACGGCCTGTCGGACTGGGAGGAGGTGACGGGCTGGGCTTTCGCCTACGCCGAGGGCAAGACGACCTGGGTGACCTCCAGCCCTGTGCTGGCCGACACGGATGGCGACGGCCTCACCGACGCCATGGAAAAGAGCCTGAACGCCAGGGACCCCACCCTGCGGCTTAACCCGCGGGCGTGGAACCAATACCCCGTCACCATCATCACTGAGGTCAGCGATGACGACGGCTATGTCACGCCGGGCGCCAACCTCACCTACACGGTGACGCTGCGCAATGATCTCCTCACGGACATGTACGTGCAGGGCGCCCTGACCACCACGTTGCCCGCCGCCCTCGGTGGGCGCACCATTACGCGCGCATTCGACCTCGGGCGCGATGGGGTTGTCACCCAGAGCGTGCCGTTCACCGTGCAGGCCGACCTGGGCTCGCAGAAAGCGACCATTCGCACGGAGGCATCGGCGCGCCTCGTGTCGTACGAGGGCCAGTCTGCGCCCCCACAGGGGATCGCGTGGGTCATGCGCGAAGATGTGTTGGCCATCGACAACGACCTGCCGACGGCGACGCTAGCGAGTCTGCCGTTCGTCACCCCCGGCGGGACCCGCGTCATCTGGGGTACGGCGTCGGATCCCTCCTCCCCCGTGGCGCGCGTCGATGTGCGCCTGGATGGCGGGGCGTGGCAGGCCGCCGAGGGCACGACGCACTGGACGTACGCCGTTGACCTCCCCGGCGAGGAGGGCGCTCACACCCTGGCGGTGCGCACCACGGACGCGGTGGGCACGCGCAGCAGCCCGCGTCGACGACCACGCTGTACGTCGAGAGCATACCGCCCGATGTGCGCATCGACCTGGAGGGGAATCCCCTCGTTCGTGCGCTGCATGACACGCGCAGCGGGCGCTGGCGCGTCTCCCTCTCGGGAACGGTGGTCGATCCCGCCTCGACGGTGCCGGCGAGCGGCGTCCGCAGCGTCGCCGTGCGCCTCGATCCCCACGACGACGGCTGGCAGACGGCCACCGTCGACACGAGCGTCACCCCGCACATCTGGGCCATCGACTATATCCTGGGGTCGCTCGGCGAGGATGTCTACCCGACGGGGCAATACACCGTCTCGGTGCGCGCGATTGACAACGCCGTGAGCGACGGCAACGAGGCGATCGTCACGGCGCCGATGCGCATCGATAGCACGCCGCCCGTCGTCGGGCCGCTCATGACGGGCGAGAGTCTGCTCGGTTCGCCGGTGGCAACGGCACTGACCGTCGGTGGTGTCATCACGGACCCCGGCGAGGTGGCCAGCGGCCTGAAGGAGATAGAGATCGCCTACATGCCGCGCGACGTGGTGGACAACCCCTCGGACCCGAGCCTCTACCTCCCGATGGACGAGCTTCCGGGCGAGACCACCTTCCGCGACCTGGACCACCCTCTGCGCGAGGCCGAGTGCCTCGATGCGTGCCCGACGGCTGGCGTGGACGGCCGCTTTGGGCTGGCGCTGTCCTACGGCGATACGGATACGGGCATCGAGGTGGCCGATGTGGACCTGCCTTTGGAAGGGTACAGCCTCATCGTCTGGTTCAACACCACCTGTGCTGACTGCGGCTTGGCCACCGTCAAGCGCGGCTATCGCGACATCACCACCGTTCGGGACCGCGTCCTGTACCTCGCTGATGGCAACGTCTACGCCGTCGCCGGGCCGACATACGATGAGGAGGTGATCGCCTCCACCGGGACGAACTATGCCGACGGCCGCTGGCACATGGTGGTGCACACCGTCGGGCCGGACGGGCACGCCCTGTATCTCGACGGAGAGCGGGCGGCCCTCGACGTCGAGACGGGGAGCGTGGCGGGCAGCGAGCGCCGAAGCACCGTACAGCTGGGGTATGCCCAGGTCGCGGGCGTCGGCGGGTATCAGGGGCTGCTCGACGAGGCGCTGGCCTATGGCGTGCAGCTGACGCCTGAGCAGGTGCGGGGCCTCTACCAGGCCTGGAGCGCCTTCGCCCCGGACGAGGCGGGGGAGGGTGTCGTCTCGAGTACCTGGAGTCGGTCCATCCCCCTCGGGCTTGAGGGGCAGTACCAGATCGACCTCACGGGCAGCGATCAGATGGGCAACCGCAACGACGCGCGCAGCACGTGGAACCACTGGCGCGGTGAGATCGACACCGCCCCGCCGCGCGTCGGCCTGTCGGTGACCCTCAGCGGCCAGGGGGCCAGCGCCAAGACGACGTACGAGGGCTGGGCGGAGGACGCCAACCTCGCCAGCGTGCGTCGCAGCTGGCCGGGGCCGGCCCCCGCCGAGGCGACGACGCGGGTGGGCGACGTCATCCGCACGGTGATCACCGGCACCGTCGACGGCCTGCAGGAGGGCGGGGGGTCCCTCAAGGCGTGCGACGCGAACGGACGCTGCGCCGTGGCGTACGCGCCGCAGCACCACCTCTACTGGTCAGACGACCGCGGCGCCATCATGCGGGCGGATCTCGACCTCACGAACGCCGTCACCGTCCGGGCGCCCTACACCGACACCCACGGCTCCGGCTTTGTGGAGGACTGGAGCCGCAGCCGGGACACGAACTGGCGCATCCCCGGCGCCTTTGCCCTGGGGATTGACGCGGCGCGCGGCGCCCTCTATTGGAGCTACCAGGGCGAGGACTGGTGGGAAGGCGTCAACCGCATCCAGCGCGCCAGCCTGGAGAGTGGCGTGGTCGAGACCATCGCCGAGGTGAAGGATGCCATCAATTTGCGGGCGGCGAGCGACGCCGGGCACCTCTACTACCTCGGCCCCGATCGCTACGGGCGCGAGGGGCGCGCGCTGTACCGCGCCAACCTCGACGGCACGAATCCCGCCTACGTGATGCTCCTCTACCCCCTACCGACGTCGAGGGTGTCGGTCGAGGCGAACCCCATCGCCTTTGACCTCGATCCCGCGGGGGAACGTATCTTCTGGGTGAGCCCACCGAGCAGCGCCTATGGGAACTCCACCCACGTCCACGTGTCGGGCCTGCGGGGGCAGGCCCTGCAGAACCTCCCCGGCTCGGCCTCACCGACGGGCTTTACGAAGGGGCCGCTCGTCTACAACGCGTCGACCAAGTCGGTATACTGGGTCGAGAACGGCAGCGCTGCTATCCGCCTGATGCGGCAGGGCATGGCCGACGCGGCCCCCACACAGATCGTTGAGCTGGCGACGGCGACGCCGCAAACCGTCGCGGATCTCGCCGTCGACCCGGCGGGCCGCGTGCTCTACTGGCGCGTGAAGGGGAGCAACGTCTTGCAGGCGTACGACATGGCTACCGAGCGCACGAGCGCGCTCGAGGCGCCCGCCCCGCTCCGCGGCCTCGTCCTGGGGATGACGCCGAGCCGCCCCGAGACGATCGACCTCTCGGTGACGCAGCAGCGCCAGTTCGTGACGACGAGCGACCTCCTCTACACCGTGACGGTGCGCAACGCCGGCCCCCTCGAGGCGGTGGATGTCGTACTCACCGACACCCTCCCCGTCCAGGGGACGCTGGTGTTCGCCAAGGCGAGCCGCGGGGCGTGCGAAACGTCGGATGAGGGCATCGTGACCTGCACCCTCGGCGACCTGCCGCCGCGGGCGGAGGTGACCGTCACGCTGCGCCTCGAGCTGCGTGGCGACTCGGCGGGCAACGTGGTGAACGAGGCCGGCGTGGCGTCGCGCTTCCTGCCCGATCACAACCTGAGCAACAACCTCTCCACCGACACCCTGGCGCTGCAGAGCGACCTGTCAATCGCTGAGAGCCACATCCCCGTCTGGAGTTCCGCAGGCGAGGACATCGTCTACCGCTTCGGCATCACCAACGCGCGCCTGACGTCGACCGGCACCGTGCTCACGGTGACGCTG
>DUUT01000130.1 GCA_012841405.1 Chloroflexota bacterium | reverse complement strand
GCAGGGGGGCCTGGATCGGCGCCGACGCCCGCACGGCACGGCGGCGTCGCAGGGCGGCCAGCCTGGCGCGCACCCCGGCGATGAGCAGCAGTGCGAGCCGGCCCACATCGGCGATGACCTCCGCCCAGGAGATCTCGAGGGCGAGGATGAGGGCGATACCGGCGAGGGTGATGAGGACGACGGCCCCGCCACCCCATCCCAGCCAGCGCAGCAGCGCCTCACTGAGCAGGCGCCCGAGGGCCCCGCCGCCATGACCGCCGAGGGCGGTGGCGCCGCCGACGTGATGCGTCAGCGTGAGGGCCGTGAGGAACAGGAGCACGGCCCCGAGGACGCGCGACCCCGCGGGGGTGACGGGCCGAGCGCTGGCCCGGGTGAGGCTCCACAGGCCGAGGGCGCCGAACCCGATGGGCGCCAGGTAGGCGCCCCAGCCCAGGGCAGCGCGCAGCACGCCCAACCAGGTGCGCAGGGCCGCACCGCGATCGGGCGCCACGAGGCTGACCAGGGTGAACAGCGCTGCAGCGAGGAGGACGAGCCCGCCGATCCCGCTCCAGTGGGCGCGTGTCAATCGGAGGCCCCGCGGGTGGCGACGGGCGCGGCGCGAGGAGGTGCGCCGCGAGGAGGAGCGTTTTGTCATGGCAGCGATGCCCACCTTTACGCTGGGCCCTTCCCGGTGTGAGCCCCTGCGCGCGCGCGACCGACGCTTCGGCGGGGTCGGGCGAGGGATCCCGGGGAGGGGCTGGGGGCCTCTAGACCTTGGTGACGACGGGGATGATCATCGGGCGGCGGCCCGTCGTCTCGTGTACCAGGCGCCCGAGGTGGGTGCGAATGCGGTCCACGACCTCGTTGCGCGTGCCGCCCGAAGCGACGACCTTGCTGATCGCCTCCTTGGCGTGCTCGAGCAGTGCTCCCGCCTCGGCGGAGGACACAAAGCCTCGCGTGACGATCTGCGGGTCGCCCACCAGCCCGCCGGTGTACTTGTCGAGGACGATGACGGCCACGACGAACCCGTTGAGCGCCAGGGCGCGGCGGTCATCGAGCACGTTCTGCTGCACATCGCCGACGCCGCGGCCGTCCACAAAGACGTGCCCGTCGACGACGTGGTCGACGACCTTCGCGCCGTCCGAACCGATCTCCAGGACGTCGCCCGTCTCCATGACAAAGATGTTCTCCGGCGGCAGACAGCACTGCTCCGCCAGCTTGGCGTGGAGCACGAGGTGCCGGTACTCACCGTGGATGGGCACAAAGTACTTGGGGCGCACGAGGTTGAGGAGCATCTTTTGCTCCTCCTGGCTGGCGTGCCCCGAGACGTGGACGTTCAGCACCTCATCATAGTAGACGTCGGCGCCCAGCCGGAAGAGGTTGTCCAGGGTGCGGTTGACGAGTTCCTCGTTCCCCGGGATGGGGGTGGCGGAGACGATGACGGTGTCCCCTGGGACGATGTTCACCGAGCGAAAGCCGCCCTGCGCCATGCGCACCAGCGCGGAGGTGGGCTCCCCCTGGCTGCCGGTGCACACGAGGGCTGCCCGCTCGTAGGGGAGCCGATCGAGCTGATCGATGGGGATCAGTATGTCGTCACGGGCGTCGAGGTAGCCAAGCTCGCGGGCGATGCGCACATTGTTGGCCATGCTGCGCCCCACGACAGCCACCTGCCGGCCGTGGCGCTCCGCCGTGTCGATCACCTGCTGCACGCGCGAGATGTTGGAGGCAAAGGTGGCCACGATGACGCGCCCCTTCGCCTTGGCAAACACGCGGTCGAGCGTCTCACTGATCACCTGCTCCGAGGGGGTATAGCCCTCCGTCTCCGAGTTCGTGCTATCCGACAGGAGCAGCAGCACGCCGCGGCCGCCGAGCTCGGCCAGCTTGGCGAAATCGGTGCGATGGCCGTCCACCGGGCTATAGTCGAACTTGAAATCGCCCGAGTGCACGATAGTGCCCACGGGGGTGCGGATCCCCAAGCCGACGCCGTCGGGGATGCTGTGGCTGACGTGAAAGAACTCGATACGGAACGGCGGGGCGGGCAACACGTCGCTGGGGCCGATGGTGTGCAGATCGGCGTCGTGGATGCGGGCCTCGCGCAGTTTGACCTCGATGAGGCCGCGCGTCAGCCGGGTGGCATAGACCGGCGCCTTGACACGGCTGAGGAGGTAGGGCAGTGCCCCGACGTGATCCTCATGGCCGTGGGTTACAATGATCGCCTTGACCTTGTCGGCACGCTCAAAGACGTACTGCATGTCGGGGATGACGATATCGATGCCGAGCATGTCGTTCTCGGGGAACATGAGTCCGACGTCGATGATGATCATGCTATCGCCATACTCGATCACGAGCATGTTGCGCCCGATCTCCCCGAGGCCGCCCAGGGGGACGATGCGCAGACGGTCTGTGGCCACGGGCCCCCTCCGTGCTACAGCAGGCTCAGTTGCTGGGGTTGGGCGGGATCGTCCCCGCCAGGGTCGATGTCGATCAGATCCGCCAGGATCTGGGGGATCTTGAGCATATCCTGTTCCACTAGGGTGCGATAGCGCGGCTGGTGGAGTGCGGCGGCGGGGTGGAACATGGGAAAGTACACGATATCGCCGATCTTCTTCGGGGTGCCATGGATGCGCGAGATCGAGACACCGGAGAAGGCCAGCTGCATGGAGAAGCGGCCAAGGGTGACGATCAGCTTGGGCTTGATGCGCTCGATCTGCTGGTCGAGCCAGAAGCGGCAGGCACCCAGCTCGTCGGGCATCGGGTCGCGGTTGTTCGGCGGCCGGTGTTTGATGACGTTGGTGATGTAGACATCCTTGCGCGTCATGTTGATGGACGCGAGCAGCTCGTCGAGCAGGTGACCCGCCGCGCCGACAAAGGGGCGCCCCTGCTGGTCCTCATGAAAGCCCGGCCCCTCACCGATGAGCATGATGTCGGCGTCCGCCGGTCCCTCCCCGGGGACCGCCATTGTCGCCGTCTTGTACAGGCGACAGCGCTGGCACTGATGGATCTGCTCTACGAGCCGATCGAGGTCTGCCACACGAACCTCCCACGGGACCGCGCGCACGTCGACCGGCCGTGGCGGGCCGGAGTGGGCCGGGGTCCCTATCAGGTTGACGATTTGCGGCCCGATTATACCGATTTTGGCCCCGGGCGTCCAGCGCCGGGGCGCGCGGGGCGGTGGGCGCATCCCGTTTGACGCGCGTCTCCCCGGCCACTAGAATGACCGCCTTTGACGTCGACGCATTCCATCCGGGTGAGGTAAGAGACGATGATCGGTGCGGCTCATGCTTGAGACGGCCATTCGCGCGGCCCGCGAGGCGGGGGCGGTGCTCCGTCGGGGGTACCTGCGCCCGCACGAGGTGCGCGTCAAGGGGTATCGCGACATCATGACCGAGGTGGACCTGGCCGCCGAGCGGGTGGCGGTGGGTATCGTTCGTGAGGCCTTCCCCGATGCCACCATCATGTCCGAGGAATCGTACACGCGGTGGCAACACTCTGGGGACGAACCGGCGTGGTTCATCGATCCCCTCGATGGGACGACGAACTATGCGCGCGGCCTGCCCATGTTCTCCGTTTCGGTGGGGGTGGCGCTGGGGGGCGTGCCCCAGTGCGGCGCCGTCTATGACCCGCTCCTCGATCAGCTCTTCTGGGCCGAGCGCGGTGTCGGCGCCTTCCTGGGGGACACGCGGCTGCGCGTCAGCGAGCGCGCCACGCTGAGCGAGACGCTGGTGACCCTCGATTGGCCCCGCGAGCAGCGCATGCGCGAGGTCAGCGCGCGCTTTCTGGCGCGGCTGGCGCCCCGCGTCGACGCCGTGCGGTCGCGTGGCAGTGCGGCGCTGGGGTTGTGCGCCATCGCCGCGGGGTGGGCCGACATCTACTTCCAGTACACCCTCAGCCCGTGGGACGTGGCGGCGGGGGCGCTCATCGTCGAGGAGGCGGGGGGCAGGGTCACCGACCTGCACGGCCGGCCGTATCGCCTCGATGAGCCGGGCTGGCTGGCCACCAACGGCCGCGTGCACGACGCCGTGCTGGCCCTCGAGCCGTACCGCGAGGAGTGAGGCGCGCTGGATGGTGCGAGCGCCGCGCGTCAGCGCGCGGCGCGCCTTCTGCAACGCGTGGCCCTGTGCACACCCGCCCTAGACGTCGACCTTGTCCGCGGGCAGGTAGGGGCACTTGATGAACACGAGCTTGAGGGGGGCCTCGCCGTCGTTGACGATGTCGTGGCGCTCGGTGGGCTCGAGGCGGAACACGTCGCCCTGCTCGGCGGCATAGCGTTCACCGTTCACCAGCACGGCGCCACGACCGGACTGCACGTAAAAGGTCTCCTCGACCTCCTCATGGTAGTGACCGCCGAGGGATTGCCCCGGCTTGAGCAGGATGACGCCCCAATCGATGCGCGGCCCCCGCATGAGGTACTTGACCCCCGAATCTCCGGCGCGATAGGCGCACGCGTTTTCGTTGGCTCGTTGCATGGGTGACCTCCTCGTCGGGTGTAGGCTACAGGGCGGCCTCGAGGATACGGCGCACGTCCTCGGCCGCCAGGGGACGCGGGTTGTGCTGGAGCGATCCCGATGGTAGCGACTCGGCGATGATGCCGTCGAACGCCTCCTCCGTGACGCCAAAGGCCCCAAGGTGTGCGGGGATGCGGATCCGGCAGAGGAGGTCGCGCACGGCATCCACCGCCACCCGGGCGGCGGTCGCCTCATCCATGCCCGGCGCCGCGACGCCCATGGCCGCGGCCACGCGAGCGTACTTGGCGGTGGCGTACTCCAGGTTGTAGGCCATGGTGTAGGGCAGCAGCAGGCCGCAGACGACGCCGTGGGGGATGCCAAAGTGGGAGCCCAGCGGATGCGCCATGCCGTGGACGCCGCCGAGGCGTGCGCTGGCCATGGCCATGCCCGCCATGAGGCTGCCGACCAGCATCGCCTCGCGCGCGTCGAGGTTGCTCGGCTGCTCATAGGCGAGCGCTAGGTGGGCGCCGATGGAGGCGATGGCCCGGTACGCCAGGGCGTCCGTGATGGCGTTGGCGCCGATGGAGGTGTACGCCTCGATGGCCTGGCACAGGGCGTCGCTGCCCGTGCTGGCCGTCACCTCGGGGGGCATGGAGAGGGTCGTCTCGGGGTCCAGCAGTGCCACGCGGGCGAACCAGCGGTCGTCGCGGATGCTGTACTTGACGCCGTTGCGCGGGTCGATGAGCACGGCGTTCTTGGTGACCTCGGCGCCGGTGCCCGCCGTGGTGGGCACGGCGATGAAGGGGAGGCCCGCCGCTTCGATGGCGCGCCCGCCGTGGTACTCCCAGATGGACCCCTCCAGGGGCGCAGCGCTGGCAATTGCCTTGGCCGTGTCGAGGGCGCTTCCGCCGCCCAGGCCGATGACGACCTCGACCGCCTGCTGCCGGGCTATGGTGATGCCCTCCTCGACGACGGCGAGGTTGGCTTCACCGCGCACGGCGTCAAAGGTGGTCGCCGTGATCCCGGCGCGCTGGAGGGCGGCGAGGGCGCGATCCAAGAGGCCGGAGCGCCGGGCGAACCCGGCGCCGCACACGACCATGGCGCGGGCGCCAAAGCGAGCGGTTTGCGTCCCGAGGGCGGCAAGGGCGCCGCGGCCAAGCTGAATCTCGGTGGGCACGTAGAACTGGTCCATCGGGCCTCCTCTGCAGGGGTAGGGGGATGTGGAGCGCTCTGGGCGCGGCACGGTGCTACTTGCCGACGGTGATCGACGGGAGGGTGATCGTCGCCTGGTCGTCGTCCGCCTCGGCTTCGTCGAGGCCCACGGAGACGTCCAGCGCTGTGAAATCGAGGAGCCGGCCCAACCGGCGCGTCTCCTCATCCAACAGACCGAGGGCCTCTGGATCCCAGGGCTCAAAGAGGCGCACGGCGATGTGCTCCTCGCGCAGCTGCAGCGACCAGGTGCCGGCGATGGCGCCGTCGAGCCAGACGGTGCCGTAGGCCTCCCCGGCGCGGTCCACGATGCGCTCGCGGTACGCCGCATCGAGGAAGCGGCTCCGGTCGCCATAGGCCATGACATAGCTGTCCTTCGGCGGCAACAGGGCCACGGCGCGCCCCTGGGGGTGAAACGCCAGCAGCTCGTCGAGGTGCTCACGGAGCATGACATACTCCCCGGGGCTGCCGGTGATGTGCACGCGGGCGAGACGGCTCCCGAGGCGCATGACCGCCGCGGCCACCTGGTGGCGCCGCGGTCCGCCGAGCCACTGGTAGATATCGGCGATGCTCACGGGCCCAAAGGCCGCCACGTGGGCCAGCACGATGTGGCGCAGCGCCGCGTCAGGGTCGATGGCGTCGAGCTGTACGCCCGGCAGCCACGAGGAGAGGGGGGCGTAGCTGAATAGGTCGCTGCGCCAACTGCCGCGGGTCTGGGCGCGCACGAGCAGGCCCTGCGCGCAGAGCGCGGGCATGAGGCGATGGCCGAGGCGGGCGGACGTGGCCGTACCGGCGGCGTCGGCCTCGACGGGAGCATTGAGCACGGGTAATAGCTTGGCCATCTCCTGTACGGTGGACGGGCCGCGTGAGGCGAGAATCTCGAGGATGCGCGGCACGAGGGTGTCCGCATCCAGCGGTGAGCCGTTATCCCCCCGGGTATTGGCCAACAACCCGTGCACCAGGCCGTCGAGCTCTTCCTGCAGGGTCGTCTGGCTGAGCTGCACGTAGGCGGGGAGGTCCGCCGCGGGCACGACGAACAGACGGGCGCGCATGCACGGGAGGCGCACCAGGGTGCGCTCGTGGTAGAGAGCGGATTCCAAGGCCTCCCGCGTCAAGCCCTCCGTGCGGGCCCAGAGTGCGAGGTAGGTGTTCAGAACGGTGCTGGCGCGCACGGGGCCACAGCCCGTCACGATGGCAAGAATATCGGCGCCGGGTTGCGCCGGATCGAGGTGCGGTCTCTGCGCCAGGCGTTGCCGCGCAAAGGTATACGCCCTGACGCGTTCCGCGGGTACGCGGATGGGCATCGCGTTCCGTATCCAGTGAGGCCATGCGGCCATCATACGTGCTTCAGGCGCCCCTATTATAGCATAGTCGCGCAGCCATGGCGACTGGCCGAGGCCCCCGTGCCACGCCCACCGGGCGGCGCAGGCGCCTCGGTAAAGGCGTAGTGCAGCGTCCCATCCGCCGCGGGTACGTAGTGGCCGTAGACGAGGGCGCCCCGCTGGTCAGCCGCCAGCAGCCGGGGGAGGAGCAGCGGGACGTCATCCAGCACGTCGGGCGTCGGTAGGGCGTCGACGGGGTACCAGGCGAGTTCCCCCTCCGCAGAGGCCGCTGCCGCCTCCTCCGGGGCAGCGCCGAGAAAGACGAAAAGGAGCACCCCCGGATCCGCGGCGTTCGGCGGGCTGCTGTGCACCACGCCACGGAGGGCGAGATCCTGGAGGTCGTACCCCGTTTCTTCGCGCACCTCGCGGAGCGCGCCGGCCAGTACCCCCTCCTTCGGCGCCAGGCGCCCGCCGATACCGTTCAACCGTCCCGCCCAGCGCGCCTTGCCCGGCGCGCCGCGCAGCAACAGCACCTGGTCGCCGCGGAGCAAAAAGGTCAGCGTGCGTGGCGACGCCGTATAGCCGCCGGCGGCGCCCTGTTCCTGCCAGTGCATGGTATACCCTCCCGCGTTGACGCATCCGGCGGTATCGACTAGGATACCGCCATCCTGCCCTCCGGCGCGCGTCGCCGGGGGCGCCACCCTCAAGGAGACCGGATGCCTCTACGACGTGGCGTTCTACACCGTGGCGTCTTGATTCCCTTCGTCGCCCTCGGGCTGCTCGTCCTCGTCGCCTATCCCGCCATGGCCCAGGCCGCGCCGTCCGATGGGGAACGCGTGCTGCCCTACCTGGCCACCTGGCTGCTGCCCTTGGGCCTCACCTTTCTGGCCGTGGGGGCACGCCATCCCGCGCGCGCCCACCATGCGGCCACCGCCCTGCCGCTGGCCCTGGCACTCGCCGTTGGCAGCTACTACGTGTGCGGCTTTGCCCTGCACTTTGGCGGCGTGGGGCTGGTGTCCGAGCACCCCGATCTCGCCCACCTGCTGGCGGAATGGTCGCCCCTCGATCTCAAGCTCGGACCCGGATGGGGCCTCATCGGGCTGCGCGGCTTTTTTCTCTCCGAGGACGTCGTGTACGGTGAGGGGCTGTGGCTGTTCGTCGCCCAGCTCCCGCTGGTGACCACCGCCGTGCTGTTGCCGCTCCTCACACTGAACGGCCGTGTGCCGCGCCTCCCCTTGCTCGTCCTGGCGGGCCTGACCGCGGCCATCTGCTACCCGCTGATGGGCAACTGGGTGCGGGGCGGCGGCTGGCTGTCGCAACTCGGCGTGACCGTGGGGTGGGGCCACGGCTATGTCGATTTCGGTGTGACGTCGCTCTTTCTCGTCGGCAGTGGCGCCGCCTTGGCGGGGATGGTGACCCTGCGCGGCCGGTGCATCGATGCCGGGGGCGCCTGCCCCGATGCACCGCGCCTGCCGCCCTCCTACCTCCCGCTCCATGTGCTGCTGGGGGGATTCTTGGCGCTGGGGGGCTGGCTGGCCACCGTCCTGCACCAGCCGCTGGTGCCTTCCGTCATCACCGCGCCGGCGCTGTTCACCCGCGCGCTGCTCGCCACGGGGGGCGCGGCGCTGGCGGCACTCCTCTACGGGTGGCTGGTGCGCGGCGACCCCGACCCCGCCCTCGCCGGGCGCGCCATGCTGGCCGCGCTCGTCGCCGTAGGAGCCGGACTGCCGTTCCTGCCTTTGGGCGTTGTCGTGGTCCTGGGCATCCTCGCCGGCCTGGCGTTGGCGCCTCTGATGTACCTGGTGGAGCAGGTGGTGCAGCTGGAGGATCCCGCCGCCAGCGTGAGCGTGGGGCTCTTCCCCGCGGTGGCTGGGATCCTGGCCGTCGGGCTGTTCGCCAATGGGCGCGAGGGTGTGGCCTGGAACCTGGCGGATGCCACGCTCGTCGGGGGGCTCGTGCCCCACAGCGTGCTCGCCCATCTGGGGTCGACGGGGGTGGACGCGGGAGCGGGGCAGCTGTGGGCACAGGCGGCCGGCGTCGGCGCGCTGCTGCTCCTCGGTGGCGCCCTGCCGCTGGTGCTCATGGGGCTCGTGGCGCGAGCCTATACGCTGCCGGGGGCCATGGTCGGCGCGGCGCAGTCCCGCGCCGCGCAGGTGCAACACGAGCGTGCGGCACGCGATGCCGTCAAGCGGCAGGGCGGCGG
>DUUT01000129.1 GCA_012841405.1 Chloroflexota bacterium | reverse complement strand
GCCTGCACACCTGGCTCGGGCTCGCCGCCGCCAAGCACGGCGATCGGGCCGCCGCCGAGGACCACTGGCAACATGCCCGCGCCGCCTCGCCGACGTACTACTATGGCCTGCGCGCCCGCGACCTGCTCGCCGGTAGCTCGCCGGTGCTCCCGGCGGGGACGAACGCCTCCGTCCCCAGCACCGCCATGGACGCCGCCGCCTGGCAAGAGGTCGCCGACTGGGTGGCGAGCTGGGCGCCCGCAGAGAGCGGCGATCTTGGCGATCACCCCCTGCTGCGGCGGGGGCGCGCCTACCTGGCACTGGGGTGGCATGGTGAGGCGGTGGCCACCTATCGCGCCCTGCTGGACGCCGTGAAGGACAGCCCGCGCCAGCTCTTGGCCCTGACCCGCGCCAGCGACGAGGCAGGGCTCCACGCCGTGACGCTGTCGTGCGCCAACCGGTTGCGCACGCTGGGGCGCTCCGCCGGAGCCGCCGAGGCGCCAGACGCCCTGTGGGGCCTCTCCTACCCCACCACTTATGGCCATCTCGTGGCCGAGGAGTGCCGCAGCCGCGATGTGGACCCCCTCCTGTTCCTGGCCCTCACCCGTCAGGAGAGCGGCTTTGACGCCCAGGCGGTGTCCTACGCCGGCGCCACCGGTCTCACCCAGGTGATGCCCGCCACCGGCGCCGATATCGCCCGCGCGCTCGGCGAGAGCGGCTATACCCCGGCCCTCCTCACGCGCCCCGTGGTCAGCGTGCGCTACGGCGTCTACTACCTCGCCATGCTGCTCGACCGCTACGATCGCGACTGGATCGCCGCGCTGGTGGGCTATAACGCCGGGCCGGGCAACGTGGGCCGCTGGACGAACAACCAACCCATCGCCGACCACGACCTGTTCTACGAGACGCTGCCGCTCCAGCAGCCCCAGGACTATATCCGGCTGATCTACCAGAACTATTCGACGTACGTGGCGCTGTACCGCACGCCATAGGTCCGGCTGGCGCCCGAGGCCGTGGGTAGAAAAGGCACCCGACGGAGGAACGCCGTCACCCCTTTCCACCCACGCCCTAGATGAACAGCGTCGCGTTCGCCTTGTCGGTCTCGGCGATGAACGTGGCGACGCCGCCGACCTCTACGCCGTCGATGAGCTCCTCGGGCCGTATGCCCATCATGTCCATGGACATCTGGCAGGCGATGAGGCGGACGCCGTTCTCCCGGGCGGTCCCGATGAGGCGTGGCAGCGAATCGATGCGCTTGGAGCTCATCACCCGCTTGATCATCCACGTGCCCGCGCCGCCCATGTGGAGCCGTGACAACGAGAGGGCGTCCGCTTCCCTGGGCAGCATCCAGCCCAACAGGCGCTCGACGAGGTTCTTGGGCACAGGCGGTGCCTCGCGCCGACGCAGCACGTTGAGCCCCCAGAAGGTGAAGAACATGGTCACCCGTTGCCCCATGGCCGCTGCGCCGTTGGCGATGACGAACGACGCCAGGGCATGGTCGAGATCGCCGGAAAAGACGACCATCGTCTTGGCCGGCGCCGTGGCGGCCTGTGGCGTCGGTGCGATGGCCAGGGCTGGGGCACCCTTTTGCAGGCGCGCGATGATGGTGCCCGCCTCCTCGCGGAGGTCCAGCAAGGGGTTGCCGGTGCTCTCCGCCCACGCAGTCACATCGCGCCCAAAGCCCGGATCGCTGGCCTGCACCTCGAGCACCGCGCCGCTCTCCATGCCCTGCATCTGGTGGTAGACGGCCAGGATGGGCCCTGGGCACTGTAGCCCCACAGCGTTCAGCCGGGCGGCGGCCTCTACCGCCGCGGGCATCGGCGTCGCCGTGGGAGCGTGGCCATTGCTCCCGTTCCCAGTCCCGGCGTGCTGGCGGCCGTTCGCCCCGTGCGCGGCGCGCGGTACGGGGCACTCGCCGGCCGGCGCCTCGCTGGCCGCAGCGTGGGCACCCTGGGCTGCGCTGGCCAGGGCATAGATGTCCCAGCCACCGCTGAGGTTCTGCACACGAAACCCGTGCTGCCGCAGCATGCGCTCCATGACGTAGGCACGCCGCCCCACCTTGCAGTAGACGATCCACGTCTTGGACCTGTCCAACGCGTCGAGTCGCGATCGCAGCTCCGTGTTGGGGATGTGGAGCGCACCGGGGATGTGGCCCAGCGCCCACTCGGGCTCGCTGCGCACGTCGAGGATGCCGTAGGCGCCCCCCTCCATGTCACCGTCACCGGCCACCAGCTCCTGCACCCGCGACCACTCGACGAGCTCTGTGTCCCCCCGGAGGCGGTTGGCGGCCACGTATCCGGCAATGTTCACCGGGTCCTTCGCCGCGCCGTAGGGCGGAGCGTAGGCCAACTCGAGATGCTCGAGGTCATACACCGTCATCCCAGCCTGGAGCGCCGTGGCCAACGTGTGGATGGTGCGGTCCACCGCCTGGCGCCCCACCACCTGCGCCCCGAGGAGCCTGCCGTCGTCAGGCCGGTACAGGAGCTTGAGCGTCTGTGGCGCGGCGCCGGGGTAGTAGGTGACGTGGTCCGGACTGTGGGTGATGCTCGTCAGGAAGGCGATGCCCTGCTGCTCCAGCGCGCGGCTGTTAGTGCCGGTGAGGGCGGCGGTCAAGCCAAAGACCTTGACGATCGCGGTGCCGTAGGTGCCCCGATAGCCGACATCCGCGCCGGTGATGTGGTCGGCGGCGATGCGTGCCTGGCGGTTCGCCGGGCCGGCGAGCGGCACGGCCGTCGGCGCCTGGAGGATGGGGTGGACCACCTCGATAGCGTCCCCCACGGCATAGATGGCCGGGTCGGAGGTGCGGAGGTGCGCGTCGACGCGGATGTGGCCCTTGGGGCCCAGCTCGAGGCCGGCCTCGCGGGCGAGGTCGCTCTCGGGCTGCACGCCGATGGCTAGCACCACCATGTCGGCGTCGATGGCAGCACCACTCGCCAGGGTGGCCGTGAGGCGCCCCCGAGCCGCGGCGATCGCCTGGAGGCCATCGCCCAGGATGAGGCGCACACCGTGCTCAGCGAGCTCGCGGTGCAGCATGGCCGCCATCTCGTAATCGAGGGGCGCCATGACCTGGGGCAGCATCTCGACGAGGGTCACCGTGACGCCGCGCTCCCGGAGGTTCTCGGCCATCTCCAGCCCGATAAAGCCACCCCCCACCACCACGGCGCTGCTCACGCGCCCCGCATCGAGGGGCTCCTTGATGGCGTCCATATCGCGCATAGACCGCAGCGTATAGACGCCGGGGAGATCGACGCCCGGGATGCGCGGCACGAGGGGCTTGGCGCCGGGCGACAGGATGAGGCGATCGTAGGGCTGATGGTAGACACGGCCGGTGCGCAGGTCGCGCACCTCGACCCCGCGTGCCGCGCGATCGATGCGCGTGACCTCGTGCTCCGTGCGCACGTCGATGGCAAACTCGGCGCACAGCTTTTCCGGCGTCGACACTAGCAGGGCGTCGCGCTGCGCGATGACGCCTCCGATGTGGTACGGCAAGCCACAGTTGGCGAACGAGACGTACGCGCCCCGTTCCAGGACAATGATCTCGGCGGATTCATCCTTGCGTCGGAGCCGCGCTGCCGCGGACGCGCCCCCCGCCACCCCTCCAACAATCACGTACGTCGCCATGCTCTTCCCCCGTAGTATTCCAAGCATCGCGTCTCACGGATAGTCTGTGAAATCCGTCACGATGATACCATACGGGGGTATGGTTGTCAAGGGAAGAGGTTGTGGCGGGCCGCGGGGATTGGCGCCCCGCTTCCGAGACCAACAACAGGGGAGAGGCTCTGGCACGTACGTGCCAG
>DUUT01000128.1 GCA_012841405.1 Chloroflexota bacterium | reverse complement strand
GCGCGCCACGACGCCGCTGCGCTCCAGGGCCGCAAAGTAGCGTGCGTACAGCCGCGGGTGCGGCACAACCTCCCGTAGGCTCGCCAGCGCCAGCGGCCCGCGTGCCAGGCGCTCCATGAGGGCGCGCTCAAAGGGGGGATGCTCGCCATCGTGGCGCCACTCCTCCCGTTGGAGCAGCAGGAACTGCCCCAGCGCGTCGTCCCCCCGATGGGTGTCCGTCAGGGCGGCCGTCTGCTGCCGGAGTACGTCGCACACGGTGGGGTGCTCCGCCGCCAGCAGGGCGATAGGCACCACGCGCCGCGGGCCGATGCGTAGCGCGCGCCCCTCGTCAAACCAGACGCGGCTGTCGCCGCCCAGCCCGATGGTATGCACGTCGATGGCCTCGACCATCGTACGCCAGCGGCCGACCTGTGCGCCGGCGGGGTTCAGGCGCGGGCGCCCGCCACTCAGCACGGCGATGTCGGTGGTTGTGCCCCCCATATCGACGACGATGGCGTCGCCCAGGCGGTGGCCGTTGCCGCCACCTACCCCCGCTGCCAGGTGCTGCGCCCCCACGACGCTCGCCGCGGGGCCCGAGAGGATCGTCTCGATGGGCCGCTCGCGCGCCACCTCGGCGCGCATCAACGAGCCATCCCCCTTGACGACCATCAGGGGGGCGTGGATGCCCCGGGCCGCCATGGCCCCCTCCACGGCCGCAATGAGGTCGCACAGCAGCGGGATGAGGCGCGCGTTCAGCGCCACGGTGGTGGCGCGACGCAGCGCGTCGAGGCGATGGGTGAGCTCGTGGCCACAGGTCACCGGCAGGCCGGTCAGCTCCTCAGCCAACGCTTTGACGGCCAGCTCGTGGGCCGGGTTGCGCGTCCCAAAGTACCCCGAGACGGCAAACCCCGCGACGTGGGACGCATGCGCGGTGATGAAGGCGCGCGCGGCGTCGAGATCCAGAGGCGCCGCTTCCTCGCCATCGGCGTGGTGCCCACCGGCGATGAGCGCATAGCGCCGCGTCCCCAAGTGGTGCACGAGGTCCACATCGGCCAAGAGCGCACCGTAGCCGATGAGCAGCACCGCGACCGGCGCCCCCTGGTCCTCGACGATGGCGTTGGTGGCCAGGGTCGTAGAGAGCGACACCAGGCACACATCGGCCGTCCGCTCGGCAGCGCCCGCCTCACCGACGGCGAGCACGCGCTCCATCGCCTGCCGGATGCCGATCGCCAGGCCGTGGCGCGTCGTGGGGGCCTTGGCCCGCGCCAGAACGCGGCCACTCTCGTATTCGACGAGCGCGGCGTCCGTATAGGTGCCGCCGGTATCGATCCCCAGCGCGATCGCCATGCCAGTCTTCCGATCTATTCGGCGGCGGCTGCCTGACGCGCCTGCTGCCGGTGAAAGCGCACGTAGCGCATGCCGAACTCGTCCTTCCCCAGGAGCAGGTCGCTGATGAGGATGGCCTTGCGCGATTGGCCGGGGTTGACGATGGGCGCGTTGACGCCCTCGGCCAGCGCCATGGCCAAAAAGATGTCGTTAATCGCCTCGCGGTCGGGCAGGCCGAACGAGATGTTGCTGGCCCCCAGGGTCATGTTGACGCCCAGGCGCTCGCGCACGCCGCGGATGGCCTCCAGTGTCGTCCGCCCCGCCGTACCGTCGGTGCACACGCTCAGCGCCAGGCAGTCGACGATCACGTCCTCCGGCGGGATGCCAAGGGCCCCGGCGCGCTCCACGATGGTGGCCGCGATAGCGATGCGCTCCTCGGCGGTGGCGGGGATGCCGTTATCGTCCATCGTCAGGGCGATGACGGCTGCGCCGTACTCCTTGACCAAGGGCAACACGCGCTCCATCGACGCCTGCTCACCGTTCACCGAGTTGATGAGCGCCTTGCCCGGGTACACCTCCAGGGCGGCGCGCAGCGCCGCGGCGTTGGCCGAATCGAGACAGAGGGGCGCGTCGGTGACCTCCATGACGGCCTTGACCGCCAGGGGGAGCACCTCGACCTCATCGATGCCGGCGGCACCGACGTTCACATCCAACACATCGGCGCCGTCCTCCACCTGAGAGAGCGCCAACCGCTGCACGCGGCGCATGTCACGCGCGGCGAGGGAGGCAGCCAAGCGTTTCTTGCCCGTCGGGTTGATGCGTTCACCGATGACGATGGTTGGCCCATCGGGGCGAATGGTGACCTCGCGGCTCGCGCTGCGCAGGATGGTGTCCATCAGATGCCTCTCCCTTTCTCGTTGCGTATGAGGAGTACTAACACAGACTCGCCGTCGCGCCAAATCGGTGGTGCCAGGGTGCCCGGTGCGACTACTGCGCCGACAGGTCGAGGTGATCGAGGAACCGACGCGCCACGACCTGGGGCTTGCTGCCCTCGACCGTCACCGCCCGCAGCATCTCGGTCATGGCATCGCGCGTTAATGCGGTACTGAGGCGCTCCAGATCCGCCTCGAGCTCCGGCAGCGCCTCGAGCACCGGCGTGCGCACTGCTACGGCGAGATGCGAAGCCTGGAAAAAGCCACGATCGTCGGTCAGCGCCACCAGATCGTGGGTGATAAGGCCGGTATCCAGCGAGTACCCCATGGCGCAGTCGCACTCGCCATCCGCCACGCGGGCATAGCCCTCCTCAATCGTCCCATAGATCACGGCATCCGACCGAAACCGCACGCCGTAGACCCGCTCGATACCACGCACGCCACCGGCGATCCCGTAGAGCCCTTCCGGCGTGCACAGCGTGGTAAAGGGATCCACGTAGGCGACATACCGCGCCAGGTCGCTGATGGAGGCGATCTCGAGGGAGCGCGCCGTGCCGCGCGCCATCACCAGCCCCGTGGTGCGCAAGCAGGGCGCAGGCGCCAACCAGGTGATCCCGTGCGCGGCGTCCTCCGCGCGCACCTGCTCGTACACTTGGGCGGGGTCGGCGATGGGGCGATCGTGGGCGAGGTGCACCATCCAGGTGTCCCCCGTGTACTCCCAGCAGACGTCGACGCTGCCCGCCTCGAGGGCGCTGCGCACCACCCAGGGGCTACCGAGCGCCGTCTTGTCCACCACGCGATAGCCCTGCGCCTTGAGGGCCTGTACGGTGAGCGTGCTGAGGAGCACCTGTTCGGGAGAATCGGCGCCCGCCACCACGATAGCCGTCTCCGCCTGCCCACTGGGCGCGCACCCCGCCAGCGTGCCGACGAGCGCCACGGCGACCGCCAGCAGCCCCCACGCCCAGAAGCCGCTAGCCGTCATCGGCAGGGTCGCCCTGCCGTGGGGGTCACGCTGCCGGCTCTGCGAGGACGCCATAGCGCTCGCCAATCTGGCAGCGGTCGAGGTCAATGCTGCCGCTCGTGAGGTCGCTCAGCAGGCGGGCCACGGCGTCCCACCGGTCATAGGGCACGGCCAACACCATGGAGACACGCTCGGTGAACTGGGGATCCTCCACGATCGCGCTCTGCTTGGCCAAGAGGTACTGGAGGTTACCATACAGGCCATAGTCGACGCTGACCCGCGCCAGCCGGTGCAGCACGAGCTCTTCCACCGGCAGGTCCAGCAGCGCCTCGCGCACCGCCCCTCCATAGGCGCGCACCAGCCCGCCGGTGCCCAGCTTGGTACCGCCAAAGTAGCGGGTGCCCACGGCCACCACTTGGACGAGGCCGCTCCCCTCGAGAACCGCCAGCATCGGGCGGCCGGCCGTCCCCCCCGGCTCGCCGTCATCGGAGGAGCCGATGAGGCCCTGGGGCCCCGCGGATAGGCGATAGGCCCAGGCGTTGTGGCTGGCGTCGGGGAACTCGGCACGCACCGCAGCGATAAAGGCTTCGGCAGCGGCGACGCCCTCGGCGCGGCCAACGGTGCCGATAAAGATCGAGTTCTTGATCACGCTCTCACTGCGCGCCACCCCCGTCGGAACGCGGAGGCGCTCCGCCTTGGGCGCGGCGCTCGGCGTGCTATCGTTTGACATGGCAGCACACTCGGTCATACTTGGGGGGCTACGGAATGCGCGTTATTCTAGGTTGCGGGGCGATCCCTGTCAATCGTACGGGGCGATGGCCGACGCGTCCCCATGGCCCCGCATCGCGTGGGACACCGACCCGCCCGTCCCCCGCATCCGCCGACCACTAGCCACTGGTAACCGCTGGCGAGCTACGAGTCCCCGCCGCTGCCGTCAGTGCCCTATGGTGAAAGCGTTCATGCAGACCATCCGTATCCTCATCGTTGACGATCACACCCTCTTTCGCCAGGGAATCCGCAAGCTCCTCGATGCTCAGGCGGACATGGAGGTCGTGGGGGAGGCCAGCGATGGCCTGAGCGCCATCACCATGGCCGCCGAACAGGCGCCGGACGTGGTGCTCATGGACATTGCCATGCCGGGCATGGACGGGCTGGAGGCAACACGCCGCATCCTCGGGAGCGCCCCCAACGCGCGCGTCGTCGTGCTGACGGCGTTCGAGGAGCCCGAGTACGTGATGGGCGCGCTGCACGCCGGTGCACGCGGCTACCTCCTCAAGGACACCGATTGGCGTGAGCTCGCCACGGCAGTGCGCACCATCCACCGCGGTGGCGCCGTCCTCAGCCCCGCCGTCACCGAGCACGTGCTCGACGCGTTTCGCCGTCTCAGCCCGCCGGCGGCACCGCTGGCAACGCCCGATGAGCTCACCGCCGGCGAGCGCGATGTCCTCCTCCTCGTCGCGCAGGGCTGCGAGAACGAAGAGATCGCCGCCCGGCTCTCCCTCTCCCCCAAGACCGTGGGCAATCGCCTCACCGACATCTATCGCAAGCTCGGGGTGTCGAACCGCACCCAGGCGGTCCTGTTCGCCCTGCGACGCGGCTGGATCCGCCTCGACTAGCGCCCCCTCTCGCTGCTCGCGCTCCTCTACCCACCTTAGGGGGGATATTTTCCCCGGCCAGGCGGTGACATATGCCCCTGCTATCCGTTCGCCGCGGCGCCGATGAGTACTGTGCATCACCAGAGCGGTACGGAGCATCACGTGTCGCGCGGCTCTCCTCGTGCGCATCGGTATGGCTCCCGCGCCTGAGGAGGTAGCGCACGACACAGGCCAGCAACGCGCGCCGTGGCGCGAGGCGTCCAGGCCCTCCGGCCCGGCGCCCTCCGACGCCCGCATCCATCTCTACTAACCATCGCAGGAGGCTTGTCCCATGTCCGCATTGGCCTCGGCACCCCGCGCCCAGAGCGGGAACCACATCGGTTTTATGCAATCCCTCCGTGGGAAGCTGCTACTCTACTTCCTTCTCCTTGCTCTCGTCCCCATGATCACCGTTGGTGTGCTGAGCTACATCCAGAGCCAGACGGCACTCGAGGAGAGCGCCCGCACGCAGCTCGAACAGATGTCCCAGGTGCAGGCACAGGTCGTCGAGCAGTGGTTCACAGATCGCGCCAAGGACATGGACGTCGTCGCGGGCTCGGAGGGCATCATGTCGATGGACCCGGAGAGCGCCCGCGAAGTGCTGCAAATGTATGGCGCGGGGTGGGGTATCTGGGAGACGATCTTTCTCTCCGGGCCTGACGGCGTGACCATCGCCACCAGCGACGACACGGAGGCTGACCTCTCCGATCGTGACTATTTCCAGAAGGCGATTAAGGGCAGCCCCGCCGTCTCCGATGCCCTCATCTCTGCGTTTTCGGGCAACGTCGCCGTGGTTTTCGCTTCGCCGGTGATCACGAACGGCCAGGTCGTCGGCGTGGTCGCCGGTACGGTGCCCATGACGACGCTGGCGGATCTGATGTCTGCCGCCCAGGTCGGCAACACCGGGGAAGTCTACCTGGTCAACCACGCGAGCTATGCCGTGACCAAGCTGCGCTTTGAGGAGCAGCTCAAGCGCGATGGCCGCATCCAGGAGCGCACCGAGCTCGAGTTTCGCGTCGACACGGATGCCGTTCGCGAGGCGCTGGCCGGGAAAAAGGGCTCCGATGAGTACGTCGACTATCGCGACAAGCAGGTCGTCGGAGGGTACGCGCCCGTCCAGGCGGGCGATCGGACGTGGGCCATCATCGCGAAGGAGGACTGTGATGAGGCCTATGCCGCCGCCAACTCGCTGCGCAACGTCGCCGTTGCCATCGTCCTCGTGGCTAGTGCCGTTGTCGCCGTGCTTGCCGTCCTCATCGCTCGCTCGCTCGCGACACCAATGGTCGACATCGCCAGCGTGGCCACTGCCCTGAGCATCGGCGACGTCCAGCAACAGATCACCATTGACCGCCAGGACGAGATCGGCGCCGTGGCTGATGCCTTCCGCCAGATGATCGGCTACCAGCAAGAGATGGCCGCCGCGGCCGAGCGCATCGCCGAGGGGGACCTCACCGCCGACGTCACGCCCCTCTCCGAGGTCGACGCCCTGGGTAACGCCTTTGCCCGCATGCTCGTCAGTCTACGCAACCTGATCGGTCAGGTGCAGGACGGTGCCGGTGAGGTCGCCGGCGCATCCAGCCAGATCAACGCCGCCGCGGATCAAACCGCGCAGGCCTCCCAGCAAGTCGCCAACACCATCCAGCAGGTCGCCCAGGGCACCGCCGAGCAGACAAACAGCATCACCCAGGCCACCTCGCAGGTCGAACAGATGGCCCAGGCCATCGACGGCATCGCCAAGGGTGCGCAGGAGCAGGCCCGCGCCGTGGAGCGTGCCTCCGCCTCCGTCACCCAGATGACCAGCGCCATCGACCGCGTCGCTGGCAGCGCCCAAGCGTCCGCCGCCGCCTCACAGCAGGCCGCCGGTCGCGCCGAGCAGGGTGCCGATACCGTCAACCGCACCGTCGAGGCCATGGCTACCATCAAGGACACCGTCGCCGACGTGGGGCAGAAAGTGCTCCAGATGCAGCAGCACTCGGCCCAGATCGGTGCTATCGTCGAGACCATCGACGACATCGCCGAGCAGACCAACCTGCTGGCCCTCAACGCCGCCATCGAGGCCGCGCGCGCCGGCGAGCAGGGCCGCGGGTTTGCCGTCGTCGCCGACGAGGTGCGCAAGCTCGCCGAGCGCTCTGGCCAGGCGACCAAAGAGATCGCCCAGCTCATCCAGACGGTACAGCAGGGCATCGAAGAGTCGGTGGCGGCCATGGACGCCTCCCTCAAGCAGGTCGAGGCCGGCTCGTCGCTGGCCGGTGAGGCGGGCGACGCCCTGGCCGAGATCCTCACCGCCGCGCGCCAGGTGAACGACCAGATCGCCGAGATCGCCTCCGTGACTCAGGAGATGTCCGCCGCCTCGAGTGAGCTCGTGGGCGCCATGGACAGCGTCTCGGCCGTCGTCGAGGAGAACACCGCCGCGGCCGAGGAGTCGGCCGCCGCGAGCGGCGAGATCTCGGCCGCCATGGAGAGTGTGGTGAGCGTCTCCGAAGAGAACTCGGCTGCCGCCAAGGAGGTCAGCGCCATGACCGAGGAGATGAGCGCCCAAGCGGAAGAGATGACCGCCTCCTCGCACTCGCTCGCGCAGATGGCCCAGCGGCTGCAAGACCTGGTAGCCCAGTTCCGCATTCCCACGAGGGGGCACAACCATCACGAGGCCACCGCACTCACGGGGTCCCTCCACGCCGCACCAGAGCCGGCCATCGTGCCCGCCCCGGCCCTCGAGCAGGTCGCCGAAGGGAGCGGCAACGGCCGGCATTAGACCCCCCGATCCTCTTCCGTCCCGGGGGCGCGTTCAGGCGCCCCCGGGCAGCTCATCCGCACGATGCGCACACCCGCGCGACGCGCCTTGTACACCGGCTCCCGCTGAGGGGAGCACGAGTCGCCCCGAGCGGTCGCGAGGGCCTTGGTGCACACCGATAGACTGCCGCGCACCGCTGCGCGGCACGGCGCGGGGCTCCTTCTTCGGAATGCCAACGCAGGCCATTGACGCGCCACATGCCTTGACCTATAATGGGGACAGTGTACTGCTGACCGATGGTGTCATTCGCACGTCTCTTCACACCATCGCTTCTAAACCCTCCGCAGCACGCTCCACCCCTCAGCGCTCGACACCCGGCGGCCCGCCCCTGACCGCTCCCAGTCGTGTGTGAGGGTATCATGTACCGTGGCAAGTACCGCCTGATCATCCCCTTTCTGCTCCCCGCCCTGCTACTGTACGGCCTGTTCGTGGTGTACCCGTACCTCCGTGCCATGTACGTGAGCCTCACCAATTGGAGCGGCATCTCTCCGACGCTTCGCTTCATCGGGCTGCGCAACTTCCAGCGGCTGTTCCAGGACCAGTACTTCTGGAACGCCCTACGCCACAACGCCACCTACCTCGTGACGCTCCCCTTCATCATCATCGCCCTCGCCCTGTTCTTCGCCTTTGTCATCACTCAGGGCGTTCGCCTCAGCTCGTTCTACCGCATCGCCTTCTTCTTCCCCCAGGTCATGTCCGTCGTCGCCGTGGGCGTGCTGTGGAATTTCGTCTATCACCCCACCATCGGCGTGCTGAACGCCGCCCTCCGGCTCGTAGGGGTGTCGAATCCGCCGAGCTGGCTGGGCCATCCGGGCACCGCGCTGGCGGCCGTAGGCGCCGTCGTCGTCTGGCAGGCCATCGGCTTTTACATGGTATTCTTTATCGCGGGCATGGAAGGGATTCCCGTTGCCTTTTACGAGGTGGCGCGGATCGAGGGCGCCTCCGGATGGCAGACGTTCTGGCGGGTCACCTTCCCGCTGCTCTGGGAGAACACGCGGGTGGCGTTGGTTTACCTGGCTATCGGCGTGCTCGACATGTTCGGCATCACCCAGACGATGACCGAGGGGGGGCCGAGTCGCGCGACGGACGTCCTGGCCACCTACCTCTATCAGAACGCCTTCACCCACAGTCAGTTCGGCTACGCTACGGCCATCGCCGTCACCCTGTTCGTCATCGTCTTCCTGCTCTCCATCCTGGTGATGCGCATCACCACGCGTGAGACGGTGGAGTACTAACCCATGAGTACACCCTCGATTGACGGGGCGCGCGCCACCGCGCGGACCGCCGCCCGCCTCGACACCGCTCGCCTGGGCCGCATCGTGAGCCTGGGTGTCGTGCACGCGGCCCTCCTAGTCTGGGCGATCATCGTCGTCTTTCCGTTGCTCTGGCTGCTGTACAGCGCGCTCAAGACGGACCAGGAGATCTTTTTCAGTCCCTGGTCGCTTCCAGCCACACCCCAGTGGGACAACTTTTCCCGGGCGTGGACCAAGGCGCACATCGGCCGTTACTTTGGCAACAGCCTCACCGTGGTGGTGCCCGCCCTCATCCTCACGCTGCTCACCTCGGCCATGGCGGCCTATGTGCTGGCGCGCTTTACCTTTCCGGGGGGACGCGCCATCCTCTTTCTCTTTATCGCCGGCATGATGTTCCCCGTGTTCCTGGGGTTGGTGCCGCTGTTCTTCCTACTCCAGAGTTTGCGTCTGCTCAATAGCTTTACGGGGCTCGTCCTCGTGTACATCGGGTACTCACTACCCTTCACCATCTTTTTCCTCACCGGCTTTTTCCGGACGCTGCCCTCCGAACTGCACGAGGCCGCCGTCATCGATGGCGCCGGCCAGTACGAGATCTTTTTCCAGATCATGCTACCCCTGGCGCAGCCGGGGTTGGTGACCGTCGGCATCTTTAACTTCCTCGGGATGTGGAATCAGTTCATCCTCCCCCTGGTGCTCATGTCCGATGCCGATCGCTACCTCCTCACACAGGGGCTGAACTACATGCTGCACCAGCAGTACTACTTGAACGACTGGAGCGGCCTGTTCGCGGCCGTCGTCCTCGTGATGGTGCCAACACTCGTGGTCTATGCCATCTTTCAGGGGCGCATTCAAAAGGGCCTCACGGTCGGCGCTCTCAAAGGGTGACACCCCCACGCCCCCCCCTCGCGCAACGCACCTCTAGGCGTCCTCAGAGCACGACCTCACCGCATCCGGCTCCCCACCCTCCCCGGTAGCCCCCGACGGCTCGCGACAGCGGTACGGCAAGGAGGTGACCTGGACACGAACGCCATGGCCTGTCGATCGTACGCACTGCTGTGCGACATCTGCGTGCGGGAAGGTGAGGAGAAGGAGGTATGATGAGCGTGCACGTGCACTGGAACCGCCGCACGTTTCTCCGCGCGGCGCTGTTGACCGTGGCCGGGAGCGCCGTCGCGGGGATCTGTGGATGCGTCCCGGCCACGCCGGCCCCCGAGGTGCCGGCGGAAGAGGCCGCTGCCCCCACCCTAGCGCCCGAGGTCACCGCAGCTGTGGAACCGGAGACCACCGCCCAGGCCATCGCCGCCGTCCCTGTCGAGTTGCCCGAACTGGGCATCGAGATCCCCCCCGAGGCCGTCGATCCCCTGGGCATCGAAAAGGGCGTGACGGTCGACGGGGTGTTCTTTGAGGGCGGGTACGGCTCGGACTATATCCGGTATGCGGCGCAGATCTTTGAGCAGCTCCACCCCGAGAACACGGTGCAGGTCACCGGTATCCAACGCGTCGCCGATCAGTTGCGCCCCCGGTTTATCGCCGGCAACCCCCCGGATGTGATCGACAACAGCGGCGCCGGAAACCTGGACACAGTGGCGCTGGTCAACGAGGGGCAACTGGTCGATTTGGCGCCCCTCATGGACGCGCCGGCGTTGGATTCGCCGGGTATGACCTTCCGCGAGACCCTGTTCCCCGGCTCGCAGGATACGGGCGTCTACAACGGGGTGCAGTACCACCTGAACATCGCCTATACGGTCTATGGAGTGTGGCACTCCCAGGCGCTCTTTGAGAGCAAGGGGTGGGAGTACCCCCAGACGTGGGACGATATGCTCGCCTTCTGCGAGATGGTCAAGAACGAGGGCGAGATGTCGCCCTGGACGTACCAGGGGCGCTATCCTGGTTACATGGCGTGGGGGGTGTGGTTCCCGCTCATCTACAAGATCGGAGGCATGGCGCCGCTCCGCCGCATCGACAACCTGGAGGAGGGGTGCTTCCAGCAGCCCGAAGTGCTCCAGGCCACCGAGATGGTGTACGAGCTGGCCACCAAGGGCTACATCATGCCCGGCACCGAGGGATTAACGCACACCGAAGCTCAGGCCGAGTGGTTACAGGGCAAGGCGGCGTTCATCCCCTGCGGGAGCTGGCTCGAGAACGAGATGAAGACCATCACCCCTGAGGGCTTTGACATGGTGGTCAAGCCCGTCCCGGCGGTCGCTGGAGGCCAGGGATCGTACGAGGCGCTCGAGACCGCATCCGGCGAGGTTTATTTTCTGCCGTCCAAGGCGCAGAACCCGCGCTGTGGCATGGAGTTCCTGCGCATCCTCCTGAGCAAGGCCTCGGCCAAGTTCTTTGCCGAACAGGTCAGCTCGATGATGCCCGTTATCGGCGGCACCGAGGGAGCGACGCTCAGCCCCGGCATGCAGTCGGCGCTGGCGGCGGCCGAGGCCGCCGGCGAGGAGACGTTCCTCTCCCCCTTCTACGGAGGCGTCTCTCAGGTCTCGGAGGAGGTCGACAACCGCATGGGCGAGCTCCTTACCCTGCGCATCACCCCCGCTGAGTTCGTCGAGGCACTGCAGCGCTCCGCTGACGACGCCCTGGCCAACCCCGACATCACCGTCATCAAACGCTACGCGGACTAGGCGCTCAGCGCACCGAGCGCCCCCGGAGGAGAGCCTCCGAGGGCGCTCGCGCTGGTGCGGCACCGTGGTTGACGCCGCGGATATTCGGTGCTAGAATCACGACAAAGACGGTGAACAGGAGGAGTAGGCGGACGCGCGCTGCTAGAGATGAGGGGTCACCGGCTGCAAGCCCCTCTCAGTGGTGGTCGCCAAAGGTCGCCTGGGAGTCGATCGGCCGAAGCGCAGCGTAGGCCGATTCGGGTGCGCCCGTTACCGCGCCAGAGAGCGGCACCGTGCCTCCCCTGAGGGGCTACGGCGCCGAAGCGGAGTGGTACCGCGGAAGGCACCCCCTTTCGTCTCCAGACGAAAAGGGGGTTTTTGCGTTCATGGAGCCAGTGCCATGCCAGCAGAGTCAGGGAGGTGCGTCGTCGCGGCTGGGGGTGTTCCCGTCGCGGCGCCGGTCATGCGAGGAGACGCCAAGACCTGTTGAGAGCGACGCGTCCGACGCGCCCAAGGGGAGAGCAACCACCGAGCTCTTGAGGACACGGAATAAGACTCGAAAATGCAGCAGCCCTCCGTGCCCTCCGTGGTGGGGCTCCCCTCGGTGCGCGCACTCGCAAGGAGTGACGACCATGGAGAGCGCACGAACGACGGAAGCGACGGCATGGCGCACCGGCAGGTACGATGCGCCCGCCATCGAGGAACGCTGGCAGCGCTTCTGGGAGGAGGAGCAGGTCTATGCCTTTGACCGGCAGGGGACGGCGCCCATCTATGCCATCGATACGCCGCCGCCCACCGTATCCGGGGAGCTGCACCTCGGCCACTGCTACTCCTACACCCAGACGGATCTCATCGCACGCTACCGCCGCATGCGCGGCGACAACGTGTTCTACCCCATGGGGTGGGACGACAACGGCCTGCCCACCGAGCGCCTCGTCGAGCAGCGCTTGGGCATCGCGCCGCGGAACGTGAGCCGCGAGGCGTTCATCGACGCCATCGGCGCGGTGAGTGCGCGCCTCGAGGAGGAGTACGAGCGCCTGTGGCGCCGGCTGGGATTGAGCGTCGATTGGCGCCACACCTACACCACCGTGTCGGCGGAGGCGCAGCGCGCCTCCCAGTATTCATTCATCGACCTGTACCGTCGGGGGCTGGTCTACCACCGCTCGGCGCCCACCATCTGGTGCCCAACGTGTGGCACGGCCATCGCCCAGGCCGAGGTGGAGGACCTGGAGCGGGACACCACCATGGTGACGCTGGCCTTTGGCCTGGAGGGGGGAGGCACGCTGCCCATCGCTACCACGCGGCCCGAGCTGCTCCCCGCCTGCGTGGCGGTGTTCGTCCATCCCGGCGACGTCCGTTTCCGCCACCTGGTGGGCCTGCGCGCCATCACACCGCTCTTTGGGCAGCGTATCCCGATCCTGGCGGATGACGGCGTGGATCCCGACAAGGGTACCGGCGCGGTGATGAGCTGCACGTTTGGTGATGCCACCGACGTGGCGTGGTGGTACACCCATCACCTCCCGCTCATCGCCCTGCTCGACCGTGAGGGGCGCCTCACCGCGCCTGCCGGCCCCTATGCGGGGCTGACGGTGGCTCAGGCGCGGGCACGCATCATCGCCGACCTGGAGCGGGAGGGCTATATCCACGACCGACGCACCGTGCGCCAGACGGTGCGCGTGCACGACCGTTGCGACACGCCCATCGAGCACATCGAGACGCGCCAGTGGTTCGTGCGCCTGCTGGACCACAAGGAGGAGCTGCTCGAGGCGGGGCGGCGTATCCAGTGGCATCCGGCGACGATGCGCAGCCGCTACGAGACGTGGGTACAGAACCTGAACTGGGATTGGATCATCTCGCGCCAGCGCACCTACGGCGTGCCCTTTCCGGTGTGGCACTGCCGTGCCTGCGGTGAGGTCGTCCTGGCGGACGAGGCGAGCCTGCCCGTGGACCCGCGCACCGCTCCGCCGCCGCGCGCCTGCACATGCAGCAGTGAGGCGCTCGAGCCCGAGAGCGACGTGCTGGACACCTGGGCGACGTCGTCGCTGAGCCCACAGATCGCCGGAGGCTGGCTGGAGGATCCCGAGCGGTTCGCCCGGGTCTTTCCCATGGCGCTGCGGCCACAGGCCCACGACATCATTCGCACTTGGGCGTTCTATACGATTACCAAGTCGTGGTACCACCATGGCGTGGTGCCCTGGTCTCACGTGGCCATCTCGGGCCACGGGCTGGCGCCCGAGGGGGGCAAACTCAGCAAGTCACGGGGCGGCGCGAGCCTCGCGCCCCACGACGTCATGGCGCGCTACTCGGCCGACGCCGTGCGCTACTGGGCGGCCGGTACCGGCCTGGGGCGCGACGCCGTGGTGCACGAGCCGAGCTTTGCCGTCGGGCAGCGCTTGGTGACCAAGCTGTGGAACGTGGCCCGCTTTGCGCGGCGCTTCCTCGAGGGGTTCACCCCTGTGGAGGGCATCCCCTCGCCCGAGCCCACGGACCGCTGGCTCCTGTCGCGGCTGGGGCACACCGTCACGGCAGCCACGGTGGCGTTCGAGGCCTATGACCACGTCGCCGCCAAGGATGCCACCGAAGCCTTCTTTTGGCATGTGCTCGCCGACAACTATATCGAGATGGCCAAGCTGCGGCTATACGAGCTGGACGCCAGCGACCCGCGGCATGAGAGCGCCCGCCGGGCGCTGTACGAGGCGTTCCTCGCGGTGCTCCAACTCCTGGCGCCCATCATGCCCTACATCACCGAAGAGCTGTACCAGGCGCTGTTCGCCGCCACGCAGCCGGCGCGCTCCATTCACCGCAGCACCTGGCCAGAGGCACCTGCCGCGTGGAGCGACGCGCCCGCCGAGGCGGCCGG
>DUUT01000127.1 GCA_012841405.1 Chloroflexota bacterium | reverse complement strand
GCCGCCCCGCCAGGATCATCTAGTTGGCCTCAGCGATGGCCTTTTCGGCCGCCTCTTGGGCCTCGGCCTGCAGCGCCGGGATGGGGTCCTCGGTGCTCAGGATCTTGGTCATCATATCGTTAAAGGCTGCCCACACCTTGTCAACCGCTTTTGGCCACTGCGGCATGGCGCCGACCTCGGCGTTCTGCAAGATGTCGAAAAAGATCTTGTGGTGGGGGTCGATCTTGGGCAGCGTCCGCTCCAGGCCGCTGTAGGTCGACGGCGACCGGCCCTTTGTGGCGATGTAGATGTGGTCGGTGACTTCATCCCGGGTGAGGATCTTGAGAAAGTCAATGGACTGGGACGGATACTTGGTGCCGGACAGGACCAGGACAATCACGTTGCCCACGGTGCGCGAGGTGTTGATGCCTCCTTCGGGCAGGGGGAGAGGCCCATACTGGATCACGTCCTCCACCTCGTACTGCTCCGCCCACTGCATGTGCCAGTTGGCACCGATCTGATAGGCGCTGACGCCGGCGTGCAACTGGGAGTACACCTGGGCCTCGTCGGGGTTCCAGGTCAACCCTGGCGGCGTGTAGCGGTTCAGCTCCCGAATAAAAGTCAGGGCCTGCTCAAGCTTGGGGTCGTCAAAGAACGGGTCCATGCAGTCATTCTTGCACATGGGCGCGCCGACCATGCTCCCGAACACGTTGTAGCGCATGATGCCGCCCACCAAAAAGCCTACGGGGCCTTGGAGGGTGTAGCCGTAGAACTCGTCCTTTCCGGCCTCGGTAATGGCGGCGCAGCGCTCCAGCAGCTCATCCCACGTTGTAGGCCAGACGGTGGGGTCGAGCCCGGCTCTCTCGACCACGGCTGCGTTCGACTCGAAGGCAAAAACCCCGGTAAACTGGGAGATACCGTAGATCTTGCCGTCTGCTACCGCGTTGGCGTAGGTGCCGGGGATAAGGTTATCCAGGATACCGGCCTCCTCCAGCGCGTCATCCAGAGGCAGATATGCCCCCATGCGGGCGTAGGGCTGAATAAAGCTCTCGTTGACGATGATATCCGGCGCCGTGCCGCCCAGCAATCCGGTGACGAGGTTCTGGCGCAGTACCTCATCCCAGCCCATATCGCGCCAGGTAAAGGTCACGCCGGGCATCTCGTCCTCCATGATGGCGAGGACGGTCTCCCGATAGTCGTTCCACTCGGGGGCATCGGGGTTCATGCCGTTCACGCTCCAGCCCACGATTTCGATGGGGCCGGTAACGGGCTCGGGCGCCTGGACCTCTTTTTCGACAACGATCGTCTCCTTGATGACCTTTTCCACCTCCTTGACGACCTCTTGGGTGACGACCTTTTCGACCTCGACAACCTTGGGCTGACAGGCGGCCAGCACGAGGCCGGCGGCCCCTAGCCCTACCCGGCGGAGCAGCTCGCGTCGCGATAGAATAGCGCTCATCCTACCCTCCTCATCGTGAACACTGTCGGACCGTCGCCAATGTCGGTGCGATCGCACCCTTTCGCATCACCATCGCCGACTCGTTCGTAGGTGGTTGCTCCTCCTTCCCTGATGCACTTCCTCGTGGGCGGCTCGCACCGAGCCGGTGCTTGCCGGAACTCCATACTTCGCCCTCGGCTGGGCACGCCGAGCGCTGGGCGGTACTCCAGGCGCAAGCCTGCGCGGTGAGCGCGCGCCAGATGTTGGGCACGCCCAGCGGTTGGGCGCCGATACCGAGCGTGCTACAATGGAGTGGCCCCGCACAAGCGGCGACAGGCGGGGCCCGCACCTATAGCGAGTATAGGGGGTGCCCTCTCCCGTCGACAAGGCATTTCCTACCTGAAGCCTTCCTGATAAATACCATGCCTGAAGCAGTGCTTCCTGCACGAAGGAGGCGGTAACGGTGCACCGTGATACCTTTGACCTCCTGATCCGCGACGTCCTGCAGAACTCTCACAGTCCCACCCACCTACAACTGCAGCGCCTCGTGAGTGCCTGGCCCTGGCACGACCAACCGGCTGACACGCGCGCCCAAGCGCTGCGCGAGTTGGTGGTCGATGCCCTAGAAGCCCTTCAGCCCGGCGATTCCGCCCCCGGCGGGCGCACGGGGCGTCTCGGCTATGATGTCCTGCGCCTGCGCTACATCGAGTGCCTGACGCCTGAGGAAGTGGAAGCCACGTTGGGCATCAGCCACACCTCGTACTATCGTTGGCACCGTGAGGCGCTGGACGCGCTGGTGAGTCTCCTCTGGGAGCGTTACCGCCGCGAGGTGGCTACCGCCCAGTCGGAATCCGCGGAGGCAGCGACGGTCTCGAGCAGCTCCCTCGCCAGGCAGGAGGCGCTGCGTGTGGCGCGCGAGTCGGGAGGCCAGGTCACGCCGCTGCGCGAGGTAGTGGAGGATGTGTTGGCCACGATCGACCCCCTGCTGCGCCAACGCGGCTTGGCCTTATCGTGTGACCTCCCGGCTGACCTGCCGACGGTGCACATCGATCCTGTGGTGCTGCGCCAGAGCATCGTGAGCGCCCTGGTGGATGCGGTGAACCTGGCCGAGAGCGGCTCCCTACGGCTGAGCGCCGTCGTGTCGGGGGAATGGGTGACGCTGGCCATCGTGGGACTCGATGCAGGCAAAGCGAGAGCACTCGGCTTGGACCGCTTGACGGGCTTTACTGCCAGCCAAGGGCTGCTGACGGCCTACGGCGGTCAGATCACCCTCGGTAGGGACGTCGCGGGCACGCCATCATTCTGCCTGGCGATTCCCCGTACCAAGGCCAAGATGATACTCATCATCGATGACGATGCCGATACGGTGGGCTTGTACCGACGATACCTGCAGGCGGCAGCCTATACTGTGCGCTCGACGGACTCGGCTCATACGTGGGCGCTGCTGGAGGAATTCACCCCTGATCTGGTGCTGCTGGACATCCTCATGCCGCGGGAGGATGGCTGGAACATCCTGCAGGGCCTGCGAGACAATCCCCGCACGGCGAACGTCCCCGTGGTGATTTGCTCCGTCCTCGATCAGGCGGACCTGGCACGCGCACTGGGGGCCGCGGAGGTGCTGCAAAAGCCGATCGGCCAGAGCGAGCTCTTGCGCACCGTGACGCGCCTGTTGGGAGAGACGGCGCGTCAGGGTAAGCGCCTGAGCCCGGCGCGCGCGTAGGAGCCGCGCCCAACACCCCTGCCTCAGCCCGCGCCGCGACGCCTTGATGCATTGAGTAGCGCGGTCATGGGAATCAAGGTGCTCGCTTCGCTCGGGACGACGGGGTGGCGTGCACCGCCCTCACGTCTGCGGCGCCTCCGGGAAGGCATAGTGCGGCGCGAGCGACGTCATCAGCGCGCGCAGGCAATCGGCGCCGCGGGCGATGTCGATGGGGCGGCGGTGGCACACTTGCAGCGGGGCCGAGATCACCCAGTTGGCCTGTGCCGTATCCTGCGCCGAGACGATGATCACCGGAATGCTGCGCAGGCGCTCGTCGGCCTGCATGCGCTCCATCGTCTGCCAGCCATCCATCTCGGGCATGGCGATATCCATGAGCACGACGTCCGGCGTTTCGGTGGCCATCACCTCGAGGGCCTGTACGCCGTCGCGGGCTTTGAGGATGCGATAGGGGCGCGGGAAGGAGAGCAGCATGCGCTCGAGGAGCCGCGCAGCGTCCGGCTCGTCCTCCACCAACAGCACCGTCGTCTCGGGGTCGCGTTCCAGCTTGCCCATCACGGCCATTAGCGCCTCGGCCATCACGGGCTTGATGAGATAGCTGACGACCATCTCGGTATCCAACTGCTGCCGGACGCGTGGCAGCTGGCAACTGATGATCGGCACCGCGTGGGGCAGGTGAGCCAGCATGCCCTCGATGCGCTCCGCCATCTCGGGCGTCGTCACGATCGCTCTGGGATAGAGCTCTCCTGTCAGCGCTACCACCTCCGTAGCGTCGGGCAGGCCAACGATGCGATAGTCGTCGATGTAGCGGGCGAGGACGCGTACGGCGGCCGGATCGTCGTGCACGACGAGGCATGTCTCGGCGTGCTTGGAATGCCGCTGGCCGCCACTGCCCTCCGGGGCGTCGGCCGGCGACGCGGTTGTCTGTAGCGGGACGACGAAATGGAACGTCGTTCCCACCCCCTCAGTGCTCTCGACCCAGATCCTACCGTCGTGCAGCTCGATGAGGGACTTGGCGATGCACAGGCCCAGCCCCGTGCCGCGGGACTCGCGCGTGGGCGTCTGGTGCACCTGATGGAACTCTCTGAAGAGGCGGGAGAGCTCGCCGGCGGGGATGCCAGCGCCGGTGTCCTGGACGCTGATCTGGATGGCATCGTCGACGCGCGCCACCCGCACCGTGATGCCGCCCCGCTCGGTGAAACGCGTGGCGTTGGTGAGCAGGTTCATGAGGGCCTGGTAGAGGCGCACTGGGTCGGCGAGGATGGGCGGCAAATCGCCAGTCACCTCGCGGCGCAGGTACAGCCCCTTGCGCTCGATGAGGGGCTGGATGTCGGCCAGCGCTCGCTCCACGACCTCTGTCTGGATGTCGATACGATCCTTCACCAGAGTGAGCTTTTGCGCCTCAACCTGGGAGAGGTCGAGGATGTCGTCGATCATGGAGACGATGTGCTGGGTGTTGCGATAGATCGTATAGATGTCGGCGCGGTAGGCACGAGGGAGCGGCTCGCCGTAGCTCTCCGGTGAGAGAGCCATGAGGCGGGAGAACCCGAGGATCAGGTTCAGGGGACCCCGGAGCTCGTGACTCACCGTGGCGGCAAAGCGCGTCTTGACTGCCAGCGCACCCTCGGCGCGCTGCTGCTCCAGGATGAGCTCGTTGTTCATGCGCTCGATGCGATAGGTGGCCTCCTCCAAAGTACGCAGCGCCCGATAGAGTTCCCCCCGGCGGGTGCGCACCTCTTCCAACGCATGGTGGACCCGTGCCCAGCCCGAAAGCGCCCAGGCCACCGAGGTGCGCAACGGGCGTGTCATCAGCCAGGAGGTGGCCAGGGCCAGAGTGTCGAGCGCCAGCAGGTCGACGATCGAGTCGAGGTGGCTGGGCACCCCTCCGCGAGCCAATAGCGCCAGCACCGCGGCGTTGCTGGCCCACACGAGCACCGCCACCGCTACCGTCTCGTGGGGCTGGAGCAGGGCATTGGCGACGATGATGATGAGGACGCCGGTGGTCGGCGCGAGGGATTGGGGGTGCGTGGCCACGATGATGTTCTGTGTGGCCACCATGCCCAGCAACAGCACGAGGCAGGCCAGCCTGTAGCGTCGCGTGCCCAACTTGGTTGCGGCGTAGGCGGCAAGGCCCAGGATCGCCATGATGACGGTGGCGCTGCCCAGCTCCCACCCGCGGAGCACAACGTACGAGAACCATCCCCAGCCGACGATCAGCACGGCGCTGACCAGGGGCCGGAACAGATCGTACCGGAGTTGCCGCAGCTCTGCTTCGAGATCGTGGTCCGGAACCCACCGGCCGGCATCGGCGGTCGCGATCATCGCGTCGTCCTCCAGGTCTGTGGCGACGGTCTCCTTCGACGGTGCCCATCATACCACGTGAGGGGCACCTCACGATAGTATCAGGGCGCCAGTGCGGACGTGCCAGAGTACGGACGACGCTTCAGGGTGAGGGGCAGACCAGCCTGCCTGCGGGGGGCCAGGCGCGCCAAACCGATTGGCAGTGGTACGGGTTTGTGGCCGGGTCGCCCGGCCAATGCGCCCCGGCCGTCGGCATGAAGGGGTGGAGTATGGCCGGCGCCGGCAACAACCGGCTACTCGTTGGGAGGCACCCCTCATGGGATTGCCTGAACCACACGGGAGAGTGCCTCCACAATCAGCTTTTGCTGGGTGCCGAAGAGGATGTTATTCGTCATGGTGATGGTACCCATCACAAGGAGCAGTAGCATGGCAAGGGCGTACAGTACCGGCATCGAGGTCATGCGCATGAACAGGGCAACGGTGCGAGCACGACGAAGGGGTCTCATGGGTCACCTCCATCTATCGGCTGTCATGGGGGGGGTGATCATGCCCTATTCTTGCACAAGCGGTCGGCCGCGTCTGTAGGGAGTCTCTGACCCGGGACTCCAGGTCTTCGACGGCTCGCCGCGCGGGAGCGAGCGCAGCGCCGAGCAGTGGCGGTGGATGCAGCGAGGTAGTGTGTGGAAAAAGGGCTACAGCGTCGTACTGAGCGTGGCGAGAAACCTTGTCGAGGGCGTCAAGGCCCCTCACTTGTGCTCGGGGCGACATCGTTTCTACGCAGGGCGCGTTTTTGAAACACGGCGCAGGCTAGGTGTGCGCCGAGGTACGTCTGCCCCGCGGTCGCGGCGCGAATGGCGCCGTGGATCTCGCGAGCGGCCGTCTCTTTCAGCAGGTAGCCGCGCGCCCCCGCGTCGAGGGCAGCGCGCACGTGGGATCAATCCGCCTGCATGGCGAGGACGATGATGGCCGTATCGGGGTGGGCGCGATGGAGGGTGGCAACCAGGCGTTCGGCGGTCACTGCGGAGCCCCCGACTATGATCGCCACATCGGGCAGGCAGGCAAGTGCCTCGCGCAGGCAATCCTCTTCCGTCGTCGGCGCTGTGACCACACAGAGATCGAACTGAGCGGCGAGTAGGGCGTGCAGACTCTCACGCACGCCGTCATGATCACTGACTAACAAAACTCGTAATGGCATGGTAATACCGGGGGTGGGGTATCGTGGCGCCCAAGCGAGCCGTCGCTCCCTTGCCCACGCAAGGGAACCAGGCGACGGCACCTGGTGCCCAGTATGACACAGGAGAGGGGCGCTGTCTGTCGGGAGGTTCTGACTCTTGTGGGGCGGCCGTCGCTCGGAGCGACATCGTTTCTACGTCGGGTGCGCTTTCAGAACACGGCCTAGTCGGGCGTGGTGAGGCCGTGCTGGATCGCGAACTTGACCAGAGAGATGAGGTCGCTGACCCCTAGCTTGGCCATGAGGCGGCTGCGATACGTCTCGACCGTCTTGGGCGACAGGTGGGCGATGCGCGCGATCTCGGCGGAGGAGCACCCCTCGACCACGAGCTGCAGCACCTCGCGCTCGCGGGCGCTCAGGCGCGACAGCGGGCTATCGGCATCGGCGATGCTGCGTTGGTGGACATAATCCTCGGCCAGGGTATCCATGATGCTCGGGCTCAGAAAGCGCTGCCCACGGTGGACGGCGCGCACCGCATCAACCACCCGCGGGGGGGCGGATTCTTTGAGCAGGTATCCGAGGGCGCCCGCCTGGAGGGCGCGAAAGATGTGCTCTGTCGTCGAGTGCATCGATAGGATAATGACCTCGGTGTCTGGGCTGCACTCCTTGATCGCCTCGCAGGCGTCGATGCCGTTCAACCCGGGCATGGTGACATCCAGGATGGCCACATCGGGCTGCAGATCAGCGGCCACTGCGATGGCGTCGCGCCCGTTCGAGACCTCGCCGACGATCTCCATGTCGGGTTGCGCCTCCAGGAGGAAGCGCAACCCCTCGCGGACGATGGCGTGGTCGTCGGCCAGCAGAATGGTGATGGTCATCGGTTGACCTCCGCAACGATACGGGTGCCGCAGTTCGGCGCCGAGTCGACGATGCAATGCCCGCCGACGGCCTCGATCCGCTCCGCCATCGAGAAGAGACCCCAGCCGGAATCGCCCTTGGGCCCACGGATCGCGGAGGGGTCAAAGCCAACGCCGTCATCGGCCACGACGAGGCGCACCCGATCCTTGTGCGTGGCGACGGATATGGTGACATGGCTTGCCTGTGCGTGTTTGACGACGTTGGTGAGCGCCTCCTGGGCCACGCGAAAGAGCGCCGTCTCGATGCTGCTTTCCAAGCGCGGGTCGGGCTCCTGCCCCTCGACGCACGTACGGATGCCCATGCGGCGGCCAAACTCGGTGGCGTACCACTGCAAGCCGGCCACCAGGCCATAGTCATCCAGCACCAGGGGGCGCAGCTCGGCCATGATATTGCGGATGTCCTTGGTGGTCTGCTCTACCAGGCGCATCGAGTCGCGCAAGCGTGCCATGATGCTGTCCTCCGTGTCGCGGGGCAGCAGGGTGCCGACGATGCTCAGGTTAAAGCTGAGCGCCGTAAGGTCCTGGCCGACGCGATCGTGCAACTCGCGGGCGATGCGCTGGCGCTCCGCCTCCTCCGCTTGGGAGAGGCGCGCCGCCAGGATGCGCACCTGCTGGCGTTGCTGGCGGACGGCCTCGTAGAGCCGAGCGTTCTCGCCCGCCTGGGCGAGGCGCAAGGCCACCGCACGGGCCACGCGCAGGTCCTCATCGCCAAAGGGGCGGCTGGATTCGTGACCCGTGAGGATGACGGCCAGCGCGCCGTCGCTCCCCTGAACCGGCGTAGCCAGGGCCGTGGCGCCCCACTGGGCGGCGCCCCCGCACGGGGCGATGGCGGCTGCCTCAGTCCCTGAAATCAGGAAGGGATCGCGCGCTCGCCGCGCGCGTGCGATGAGGGTGCGCGCCGACGCGGCGGCGTCGCGCTCCGCCCGCCAGGGTGACCAAGCGCCAGTGTCCGCCGCGAGGACCTCCGTGGGCGTATCGCCATCGCACGAGGGCACCGTCAGCAGCGCTCCCGCGGAGGCGCGCAGCACGCTCATCATGTGGCGGAGACCGACGGCGTGCACCTGTGCCGACTCGAGGGTGGTGGCCAGTTCCTGATCGAGTTCACCGAGCGCCCGGAGGCGATCGACCTGGCGCGCCTCCTGGAAGAGCTGGGCGTTGTAGAGCGCCAGCCCCACCTGCCGACCGATCGCGTCGGCGAGGGCGCGCTCAGCCGGGCCGTAGGCGTGCGGCTCCCGCCACCCCACGTTCAGGATGCCCAGCACGCGCTCGCTCGTTTTCAGGGGGATGACGACGTGGCTATGGAGACCCGACGCGGCGAGCACCTCGCGCGAGAGGCGTGGGCAGTTCTCGGCATATTGCGGCTCGAGATCCACATCTACGTCGCGGAGCAGGGCGGCGCAGGCGACGCAATCTGCCAGGGGCTCGGCCTCTGTGGCGGCGATAAACTCTGCTGACAGGCCGCGGCTGGCACCCACCCGTGGTGGGTCCTCCGGGGTTGCACCGGGGAGCAGCACCCAACCGACCTCCGCGTCGAGGATAGGCAGCACGACCTCGAGCACTGTGCTCAGCAGACGATCCGGATCCGTCCACGAGGCGATGGCGCTGCTCACGGCGTACAGGGCGGCCTGTTCATCGGCGTAGCGGCGCAGGGATAGCTCGGCGCTCTTGCGCTCACTGATGTCCTGGATCGCGGCGACGCCGCCGGTTAGCCGCGAGGCCGCGTCGCGGATGGGTACGCTGTTCACGAGCAGGTGCCGCTGCGCGCCATCGGGCCAGCGAAGTGTCATCTCGACATCGTGGAGCATCTCACCGTAGAGGGCCGAGCGCGTCAGCGGGCGGTCTTCCCAGCGGCACACGGTGCCATCGGGCCCATAGAGGGTAGGTTCCGCGGTGATGGTCTCGTCCTCGGGATGCCGTGACAGCGCACGCACGCTGGGGTTGATCATGATCGTATTGGCGGCTGCATCGGCGACAATGATCCCCTGCGGCACGTTGTCAATGATCGTCTGGAGGCGCGTCTGCTCCAGGCTGAGGCGGTCCAGCAGCGCTTCGCGCTCGGTCATATCGTGCCAGGTGGCGACGCCGCCCACCGGCTCCCCTTCGATCCACAGCGGCGTGGCCGATACGATAGCGACGCGGCGCTCGCCGTCACTGTTGGTAAAGGCCACGCGCTCTTTGGAGATCAACTCGCCGCGAAGGAGGCGCGACGAGGGGAGTTGGCTAAAGGGGATGGGGCGCCCCTCCGCGTCGCGGGTGTCGAGACGGCGGGCGAGATCGGTGCGGTCAGTGCGGACGACGTCACGGCCGAACAGGGCGGTGGCCGCCGGATTGGCCCACGTGATGTTCCCCTGGGCATCGAGCACCACCACGGCGTCGGCCAGGGCGGCAAACGTGGCCGCCATCTCGTTGGCGTGGTGCTCGGCTTCGGCGCGCTGGGCGATGTGCTGCAACCCCAGGGAGGCGATGGTGGCGAGATGCACGAGCAGGGCCTCGTCCTCAGCGTCCAACGCGCCCTCCGCCTTGTCCGTCAGCACGATGAGGCCCACGGCCTGCCCGGTGACATCCGTCAGGCGCGCGCTGAGGAGGCCGCGCAGGGGATGACCGCCTTTCACGAGTCTGCCCCAGATAGGGTGGAGCTGAACCTCGGCCTCGCTGAGGCGCAGGGAGACAGCGTCGGTCATGAGGGCCACGTGTTCGCCGCCACGCCCGAGGGCGAACACGTCATCCACGGGGCTGGGAGAGTGGTCGTCGGCGTGTGCTGTCACCGTGAGCTGACAGCGTCCGTCGCACAGCCCGTACCCGCCGGCGCCGATGCGTGCGCCGGTCAGCGCGCAAGCGGCATCCACGACGCGTTGCATGAGCTCGTGGGAGGTGGTCGCCGCCATGACCTGCTTGGATACGTCGATAAGGCGGTTCATCCGCTCGAGGTAGCGCTGGGTAGCGGCGCGGCCGCGCTCCTGCGCGGTGACATCCTGCAGCGAAAAGATGAGGCCGCGCAGCCGCCCGTCCGCATCGTGATCAGGGACCAGGGTCCAGTTCCAGTAGGTGACGCCACGCTCGGGCTGGTCGGCATAGACAAAGGGCTTGGCGGCAAAGATGGCGGGTTCGCCCGTGTCGCGCACGCGCTCGAAAATCGCCTGGTTCTCGGCATTCGGAAAGAGGTCAAAGTGGTTGCGCCCCAAGAGCTCGTCGAGCGTATGCCCGCAGCCGGCCACATAGGTGGGGTTGGCGTACACAAAGTTGAACTCGGGGTCCAAGTACGCCACCGAGGCGTCGACATGCTGGATGGTGGCCCGGAGGCGCTCCGCGTCCAGCGCATCGCTGGGGGGCGCCGAAGGCGATGACCGCTGGAGCTCGGTCACCAAGTCGGCCAAACGCTGCCATACGGCGTCGTTCACATGTGGGTGGGATGAGGCGGAGGCGCGCACGAGACGCGCGATCTCGCCGATGATTTGGGTCTGCTGCTTGGTGAACATGGCTCCCATGGCTGCATGCTGGCCGTCCGAAGCGCGGCCAGAGGTTGGAATTGCTGCGTATTATAGCAACATGGCGCGCTCTGCGCCAGTGTGCTCATCGGACCGTACGGCGTGCGCGATCGTTGACCCGGCCGATTCCCGGGCCTACAATGCTGGGCAGCGGGGGCGGTGACCCCGAGCGAACACCCGGAGGTGCGCCATGGAGTGGAAGGTCGTTAGCATCGAAAAGCCGGACGAGGCGAACGTCATCCTCGGGCAGAGCCATTTCATCAAGACGGTGGAGGATCTGCACGAGGCGTTGGTGACGGCGGTGCCGGGCATTCGGTTCGGGCTGGCGTTCTGCGAGGCGTCGGGCGCCTGTCTGGTGCGCTCGAGTGGGACCGACGATGCCCTACAGGCGCTGGCCGAGCGCAACGCCCTGGCGCTGGGCACGGGGCACGCCTTTATTATCATCCTCGGTGAAGGGTTCTACCCCATCAACGTGCTGAACGCCATCAAAGCGGTGCCGGAGGTGTGCGGCATCTACTGCGCGACGGCCAACCCTCTGCAGGTGGTGGTGGCCGAGACGGAGCAGGGACGCGGCATCATGGGAGTGATCGACGGGCTCCCGCCACAGGGAGTGGAGGACGCGGACGGCGTCGCCTGGCGCAAGGGCCTGTTGCGCACCATCGGCTACAAGCTGTGACACGCCGCGCAGCGGGGCGAAGCTGCGGCGCGGGCTGATGCGGCGATCGGCGAGACACCTGAGGCCGCTGTCCCTCGGGATCGTACAGAGGACCGCTAGTAGCGGGGAAGGGAGTGCCCACGATGGTATTGCGGGTGCTGGTGATCTATTACTCGCCAGGGGGCAACACGAAGCGGACGGCTGAGGCGCTGTGCCGCGGATTAGTGCGGGCCGAGGCGGAGGTGACGCTGGTGCCGCTCCACCGGGCGCGGGGGATCGCGCTGGACGACTATGACCTCGTGTGCCTCGGGTGCCCCGCGTACCACTTTGCGCCGCCGGCGCCGGTCAGACGGGCGCTCGATCGCAGGATCGCCGAGGGCAACGCGATGGGCCGCGTCGTGCCCAATGCCCCGCGTTGTGCGGGGCGGACGGCGGTCGTCTTTGTGACCTACGCCGGGCCGCACACGGGCATCGCGGAGGCCACGCCGGTGGGGGATGTGCTGGCGCAGACGTTTCGCCACCTGGGGTACGGCGTGCGCGGCGTGTGGTACACGGTGGGCGCGTTTCACGAGAACTCGAACCCACGGCTGAACCTGTACGGGCGCCTCGGCGACATTCGCGGCCGCCCGAACGCCCATGACCTGGGCGTCATCGAGGCGAACGCCTACGGACTGGCCACGGTGCTGCGCTACGAAAAGGCCGAGCGGGAGAAACGGCAGGGGCGGCACGGCTGAGGGCGGAAACGACGAGGGCCGGGGGATACCGGCCCTCGTGGCGTCTGTGAGAGACGCCTACTCTGCCTTGGTGCCGCACTCGGGGCAGAACTTGGCGCCCTGGAGCTCGGTGCCGCAGTTGGCGCACGTGGTGGCCTGTGCGATCCGTGTGCCGCATTCGGGGCAGAACTTGGTGCCGGCGGCCACCATGGTGCCGCACTGGCCGCAGCGCGGGGCCCTCTGGGCCGCCTCGGCTGCCTGCTTGGCCACTTGATCGAGACCAAAGGCGCTAGCAATCCCCTTGATGACGCCTACGGCCTGCTCCGCGCTGGCCTCGGCGATCTCTTCGCGGCGAGGGCTGTCGTTGTTGCAGAACCCCGACTGCTGGTCAAAGCAGGAGAGGCACACGATCTGGGCGCAGGTGGGGCACTCGCGAAAGTACGTGCGGGTCTGCTCCCACGCCTTCTCCAGCTGTGCCGGCGTCAGGTGGTACGTGTAGCGCGGATCCTCACCCACCACGTTGTCGGCCACGGCATTGCCGACGAGGGGGATGCGGCGCAGGAACCCTCCCACCGCCGCGCGCCCCACGTCCTTGGCGATGGTAGCGCCCACGTCGGGCTGGCTGCGATACTCACGGTCGCACTGGTCACAGTAGAATGCGGCGTACGGCCCTACGCCGTCATTACGCACATCGTAGCGCGGCATGCGAGATGGCGTGGTCACGTTGATCCTCCGGTGTGTGCTGAGAACCGCAAGGCACCTGCGCGCACATATACTGCGAACCGGCTACCCCGTCAAGGCGAAGGCGCGGCGGGCCGCCCGGGTCGTGGGCGGCCTCGCGTCGCGGACCCCCTACGCGACGAGCGCCTCCAGCTCGCCGAGCAGCCGCTCAAACTCGGAGAGCGCCGCAGTCACCGGCTCGGGGGTGGTGAGGTCAACGCCGGCGTCCTTGAGCAGGTCCAGAGGGTATTTGCTGCTGCCGCCGCTCAGGAAGGTCAAGTAGCGCTGCAGGGCGGCATCACCGTCGTTGAGGATCGACGAGGCGATGGCAATGGCGGATGACATGCCGGTGGCGTACTTGTAGACGTAAAAGTTGTAGAAAAAGTGGTCCACGCGCGACCATTCCCAGGCGATGGGCGCGTCCTGCTCATCAAAGGCCACATCGTCGCCAAAGTAGCGCTTGACGAGGTCATAGTAGGTGGCATCGAGGCCGTCGGCCGTGAGGGGCTCACCCGACTCGACCTGTTCGTGGATCAGCTTCTCAAACTCGGCGAACATCGTTTGGCGGTACAGGGTGCCGCGAAAGCTGTCCAGGTAGCGATCGATGAGATAGGCGCGGGTGGCCTTGTCCTCCGTCACCTGCAGCAAGTGGTGGTTGAGGAGCGCCTCGTTGGTGGTCGAGGCGACCTCGGCCACCAGGATGCGATAGTCCGCCAGGTGGTAGGGCTGCGCCTGGATCGAGTGCCAGGAGTGCATCGAGTGCCCCAGCTCGTGGGCCAGGGTGAACACGGAATCGAGCGTCCCGGTAAAGTTCATCAGGATGTAGGGCATCGAATCGTAGCAACCCGACGAATAGGCCCCGGAGCGCTTGCCGACATTCTCGTAGCGGTCGACCCAGCCACTGGTGAGGCCCTCCGTCATCACCTCGACATAGTTCTGCCCCAGCGGTTGGAGGGCGGTGCGGATCGTGTCGACGGCCTCGTCGTAGGTAAAGCGCATCTCGACGGCCGGAATCACCGAGACGTAGGCGTCATACATGTGGAGGTCGTCGACGCCGAGGAGGCGCTTGCGCAGCTTGACGTAACGATAGAAGGCGGGCAGCGCGTCGTGTACGGCAGCGATGAGGGAATCGTACACCGACACGTCGACGTTGTCGCCAAAGAGCGCCGCGGCGAGGGCATTGGGAAAGCCGCGGGCGCGGGCGTTGAACACGTGGGACTTGATCCCCGCGTCGAGGATGGCGGCGTTGGTGGTACGATTGCCCCTGTATTCGGCATAGTAGGCATCGAAGGCGTTCTTGCGCACGGTGCGATCGCGGCTCTCCAGGAGGCGGATGAAGGAGGCGTGGGTGAGCTGCTGCTCGTCGCCGTCCTCATCCTGCACGGCCGGCAGGCGCGCCGCCAGATCGACGTTCTTCAGCACGCTGAACACCTTGGAGATGGCCCCCAGGGGCTCCGCCGCCATGGACATGAGGCGCTCTTCCGACGGGCTGAGGGTGTAGGGCTTGCCGCGCAGGATGTCCTCAAGCCAGACGCGGTAGGGGGCGATGAGGTCGGTGCCCAGCCACTCGGCCATGGTGGCATCATCGATGGCCAACAGCTCGGGCGAAAAGTAGGACGCCGCAGTGCTCAGCTGGATATAGGCCGTGCGCGCACGATCGAACATGGACTGGTAGGTGCTGTTACCCAGATCCTCGTCGTTACGCAGATGGGCATAGACGTACACCTTTTCGATGTGGCGGTAGGCATCGAGCAGCGCGCGGATGGCGGCGGCGAGGGTCTCGGGGGATTCGGCGAGACGGCCGCTATACGCCTCCACTTGGGCCGGCAGGCTCTGGGCCCGAGCGAAATCCGCCTCCCAGGCGGCGTCGTTGGGGTAGAGCGCCTCGATGTTCCAGCGGTCCTCTTGGGGGACGTCCTGCCGCCGGCGCGGTTCCTTGTTCATGTACGGGTACTCCTTACCTCGCGTCGTGTGGGTGACAACCCTGTACGTCCCGGCACGGTCATCGTTCGCGGGGCGCTAGAGGGTATTGTACCCCGTCCAAGCGGCAAGGTCGAGCGGGTGAGGGCGAAGGATGCGAGGCGTTCCATCGGGTGACTGCGCCGCGAGCCAAAGCCAGGGAAGCCCGCCGGCGTGGGCTGGCATCCGCGGCGGACGCTCGGTGGGGCGCTACCTTGAGATCCAGAAGCGAGATGTGGCGCGTCGATGGGCGAAGAAGAGGAGGGCCGCACAGCGTGCGGCCCTCCGGAGGCGTTGTCGTGCCGCCCTAGCGCGCCGAGCGCACGACCATCTCCACGGACGGGCCGGAGGGAAAGGCGGCCAGGGCGGCGACGGGGTGCTCGTACTCGGCCTCATAGATGGCCGCGCACAGCTCGCCGGGGGTGTTGCCCTCGAGGGCGATGGGCGTAGGCTCATTGAGCTCGTACGTGGCGAGGAGGTACGCTTGGCCCGGAGTGACCTTGAGGCGGCGCACGCATACCCTGTCGTCGGCGACGATGCCCATGTAGCCCTCGTCGGCGCCGCTGTCCAGCGCAGCGACGATGCGCGGCGTGTTGTACGCATCGCGCTCGTACCCCAGCGCCAGGAGGGGAAGGGTGATGGCGCCGAGCAGCTCGTAGCCATCGGTCACGCGCTCGATGATGGGGTCGACGTGGCTGCCGTTGGCGACCACGATGCGGCCCCGGTCGACGCGCAGGCAGTTGTACGTGATGTAGGGGTTGGGGGTCTCGCTGGTGTCCGGGGTGGCGTCGGCCGTGGGCACGACCACGGCACGATCGCTCCCCGTGCGGATGGTGCGGTTGGGAAACGAGCGCGACGACACGCGGTAGCCCAGGTACCAGGCGCCGCTACCCGTGCGCCCCAGGACAACGAATCTGCCGACGTACATAGCACTCCTCTCGCTTACCGCCAACCCAGTGCATAGCCCGTCTCGTACATCGCCACGATGTTCTCCGGGGGGCTGACGGCTTGGATGTTGTGACAGCGGGCCAGGATGTAGCCACCGCCGGCCCCCAGGATACGCAGGTTGTCCTCCACCTCACGGCGTACCTCGTCCACCGAACCAAAGGGGAGGGTGTACTGGTTGTCCATGCCGCCGTGAAAGATGAGTTGGTCGCCAAAGTCGCGCTTGATCGCCTCGCGCTCCATCCCTGGGCAGCGCCACTGGATCGGGTTCAGCACGTCGATGCCGGTGGCGATCATGTCCGGGATGATGCGGCGAATGGCGCCATCGCTGTGGTGAAAGACGTAGGCGCCCGCCTCGTGGGCCAGGTCGATGATGCGCTGCATGCGCGGGATGAGGAACTCGTGGATCTGCTTCGGTGAGAAGAGAAGCCCCTCCTGGGCGCCCATGTCCTCGGCGACGTAGGTGATCATCACCTGCCCAGGGATGGCCTCATAGGTGCGCAGCGTGTTCTGGTAGGCTAGCTCGAACAGCTTGTCCAAGCAGTAGTGGACGATCTCAGGGTTCAGCACGAGGTCCATAAAGGCCTGCTCTTGGCCGCGCAGGCTCTTGTACGTCAGGAACGGCTCCGACCCCCCGCCGCGGATGGGGTAATCCGTCCACTCGGCGATCTGCGCGGGAAGCGAGCGATAGTCCCACCAATCGGGGCTCGGCCAGCGATAGTTGGCCTCGATTTCGTCCACCGAGGTGTAGCGCGCCAGGGGGTTCTCCACCACCTCGCGGTAGACGCCCGTGCCGTAATCCACGTCGCGGTAGGTGATGCCAAAGACGTCCTGGTCGGCGGGAATGGGAGGGCCGACGTACTCGGGCGTGACGCTAAAGGGACGGTCGATGTGCAGACGCTCGAACAGGGCGCGGTCGTCGGCCACGCCCAGGTGCGCCTTGAGGCGCGCATCTGCCTCGGGCGTTGTCCAATAGTCCATGGGAACGCGATCGGGCGTCCGCCGCTGCAACACGGCCAGCCAGCGCTCGCGGGGAGACATGGTTTCCGTGGGCATGGGGGCCTCCAGGCGGGTCATGGTGGGTTGGCACGCGCGGATTGTAGATGGCGCGGGGGGCAGCGTCAACCCCGAACGCATGCCAACCCATCGCCCAGCCTGCCCCGACGCATGCCCCGTCAGCCGCTCGCGGCGGCCTTTTTATCGCGCTCGATGGCCTCGCGGCCCTTGCGCGAGATGCGGTTCCACAGGCCGGTGAGGCCCATGGCGCGCTTCATCTCGCGCAGCGTGGCCTCGCCCTCCTCGGCGGCGCGCAGCGTCCCCTCATAGATGACGCGCTCGACATAGCCGCTCTTGGCCTCGATGGCGGCGCGGCGCTCGCGTATCGGGTCGAGAAAGGCGTTCAAGGCGATGGTCAGTTTTTCCTTCACCTCGACGTCGCCCACACGCCCCTGGCGATAGCGCTCCTTCAGGTCTTCCACCTCGGCGCGGTTGGGGTTGAAGGCGTCGTGGTAGATGAACACGGGGTTCCCCTCGACGCGGCCGGGCACGTCCGCCGAGATGCGGTTCGGGTCCGTGTACATGCTAAACACCTTGCGCCGTACGGTGGCGGCGTCATCGGAGAGATAGATGGCGTTGCCCAGGCTCTTGGACATCTTGGCCTGGCCGTCTGTGCCCACCAGGGTGGGCACCTCCCCCACCATCACCTCGGGGATGGGGAACACCTCGCCGTAGAGATAGTTAAAGCGGCGGGCGATCTCGCGGCTGACTTCCACGTGGGCCTCGTTGTCCTTCCCGACGGGCACCAGGTGCGCCCGCGGCATGAGGATGTCGGCGGCCTGCAGCACGGGGTAGCCCACCAAGCCAAAGGGCAATGTCTCGTCGCTGATGTTCGCCGCGCGGGCCATCTCCTTGATGCTCGGGACGCGCTGCAGGCGGGGCAGGGTGACCAGCATCTCAAAGATGAGGTTCATATCGTACACCGCCGGTACCGCGGACTGGAGGTAGATGACGCTCTTGGCCGGGTCGATGCCGGCGGCCAGATAGTCGAGCACCACGTCGGTGACGTTCTGGCGCAGGGCGGTCACGTGCTCCTTCTCGGGGCGCGTGGTGAGGGTGTGCAGGTCGGCGATGATAAAGAAGCACTCGTACTCGTCCTGCAAGCGCACGCGATTGGCCAGGCTGCCCACATAGTGCCCCAGGTGCAGCTTGCCCGTCGGGCGGTCGCCTGTCAGGATGCGCTTCTTGTTCGTCATAGAATCCTCCTTGGTTGTCCAACAAAAGACTCTCGCCCGCGGCCGCTCGGCCGTCAGGGGCGAGAGTGTCTCCCGTGGTACCACCCTGTTTAGGCTGCCCACCCCTTCGAGGGGGGCGCACCTCACTCGTTGCGGGTCACGGGCGATGGCATGGCGCCCATACCCGCAGCCCAGATAACGGTGGCGGCTCCGTCGCGCACTACTGGCCGAGCGGTCCTCGGCGTTGGCACGCGCAACTCGCCGGTCCATTCACCCTCACGGGTAGCGCCCCCTTTGCAGCTACCGGGGGCTCTCTGGGCTCCGTGTCGAGGGCTACTCGTCCGGGTCACAGTCTTTGAGGCGATGATAGCACGGCAGCGCATCCGTGTCAACGACGATGGCAGAGCCAGTAGGCGATGGGGGGCAGCGCTGCGCTGCACCGCGAGCGCCACCAAGCCCATCGCCGTGGGGTCAAAGCCCGCTTCCCAGGCACCGCCTAGAGCAACGCCGCCGCCACTTTGCGTATCCCCTCGACGATGAGGTCGGCATCATCGAGGGTGTACGTCTGGTCGATGAACATCATCACGGCACGCCCGAGATAGTCGAGCGATTGGGGGCACTGATCGCGGGTATATCCCGTGACGGCGCCCTTGTAGAAGGGGCTCTTCCACGGGGCGCGGCGATCCTGCGCCAGGCCGCTCATCATGAAGGGCCAATTGGCATAGATGTGGCGGTCGGGGATGGTGTTGTCGTACATCGTGCCGCAGCCAATGTTCTCAGCCGCCAGCGCACGGGCAAAGCGCTGGGCAAGGTCAGCCGTCGGCAGGAAGAAGGTAAAGGTGATGCAGCAATCTCCGCTGGGGTCGGGCACGTCCTGCGGGGTGATGCCGGCGATCCCCTCGACTCCCTCCATGATCTGGGACTTGATGCGGCGGAAGTGGCTGATGAGCGGGTCGAGGCGGTCCATCTGCGCGCAAAAGATGGCGGCAGCCAGCTCGGAGAGGCGATAGTTCTCCCCCGAGACGACGAAATCGTAGCGGCGGGTGCCCTCACCCTCCCAAAAGCGGGCGGCGCTGTCGTGCTGCATGCGGGCTCGATCGTACACGTCGAGGTCGTCAGTGGCCAGCAGTCCACCCTCGCCGGAGGTGATGATCTTGTACTGCTGAAAGCTAAAGCACCCCACCTTGCCGATGCTGCCGAGAGGCCGGCCCTTGTAGCTGCCCCCGTTCGACTGGGCCACGTCCTCGATGACCGGGATGCCATGGCGTTGCGCCACGGCCATGATCTCGTCCATGCGGGCGGGCACGCCGCGCATATGCACGGGGACGATGGCCTTGGTGTAGGGGGTGATCTTGTTCTCGAGGTCGATCGGGTCCATGTTGAGGGAGGCATCGATCTCGGCGATGACCGGCACCCCGCCGGCGGCAATGACGGCCGCCGCCGTGGCGACAAAGGTATGCGCCGGGATGATGACCTCATCGCCCGGGCCGATATCGAGCCCGAACATGGCACAGATAAGGGCGGCGGAGCCGCTGTTCACCGCCAAGGCGTACCCTTTGCCCAAGCGCTCACGGTACCACGCTTCGATGCGCGCCGCTTCGGATTCTTCGGCGCCTTCGGCCAGGAAGCGAAAGAGGCGCTTCTTGGCCAGCACGCTGTGCACGGCGGCCACTTCGCGCTCGTCCATCATGGCCGAGCCGTGAAACCCGCCGCGCAGCGGCGTCGCACGTACGGGTGCACCCCCATCGATAGCCAGTCTGTTCCCCATGGAACGATCCTCCTGTGCGCTGATAGCGAGGCTCGTGGCGGCCAACGACGTGGTCAGTGCGGGGCGGCGGCGCCCGCGAGGGCCGCCGCGACGGCGGCGATGTGCGCTGGCGTTGTGCCGCAGCATCCACCGACGAGACGCGCCCCTGCGTCGACAAAGGCGCGGGCATGGGCGGCCAGTTGCTCGGGCGTAACGTCCCAGATGGTGCTCTCCTCGGCGCCCACCTGGGGGACGCCGGCATTGGCCTGGGCGATGAGCGGCAGATCGACCGCTTCGCGCATGCCGGTGAGCGCCGCGACGATGGCCGCGGGCCCCTCACCGCAGTTGGCGCCGACGGCGTGGGCCCCCGCTTCGGCGGCGCGTTGGGCGGCGTCGGCAGGCCGCAGTCCCATCATGGTGCGCCCCTTGGCGTTAAAGGCGAAGGAACAGAGGACGGGTAGGTTCGTATGGGCGCGCGCCATGCGGACGGCGCACAGCGCCTCCTCGATGTCGTTCATCGTCTCGATGGCGATGGCATCGACGCCCGCCTCGGCGAGCACGGTCACCTGCTCGCGGTAGATCGCTTCGGCCTCGGCGATCGACAGCACTCCGTAGGGCTCGAGGAGGTGGCCAGTGGGGCCGATGTCGCCCAGCACCCAGGCGCGCCCGTCGGCCGCGGCGCGGGCGAGCTCGACGCCCTTGCGATTCAGCTCGGTGAGACGATCGGCAGCCCCAGCGCTTGTCAAGCGCGCGCGGTTGCCGCCAAAGGTGTTCGTGGTGACGATACGCGCCCCGGCGTGGAGGTAGGCGTGATGCACGGCCGTCACCAGCTCGGGGTGCTCGGCGTTCCACAGCTCGGGCAAGACGCCCGCCGGGAGACCGCGCGCTTGCAGCTGGGTGCCGATCGCCCCATCACCGATGATGACCTCACCAGCGGCGAGGGCACGCAGGATATCGTCCATCATCATCGATCCTTTCCAGTCGTGGTGGGACACGCGCACCGCGCCCAGGACGTGTCACCGGGGTCGAGGCGCCTGTGGCGGCAGCCCGCGCATCCGAGTCGGCACAGAGCAGAACGCGCCGTTCGCAGACGCTTCCATTCTACGGGAGTAATCAGGCGCTGACAAGTGGGGCGCACAGGACACGGCTGACGGAGAATCTCGGCGTAGCACAGGGGGCCTGGCGGCGCCGCAGGCTAAAGCCTGGCGCCAAGCGAACCAAGCCCGCCTTCGCGGGCGAGAGACAGCGCAGGACGAATTGGTTCGCTTGGCGCGACGATCCGCATTGCAGATCACGACGTACGTCCGCGGCGCGGAGCGCTGACTCGCTGCAAGCACGCCGCGGCAAAGGTTCAGCCTCACGCCTCGATGGGATCGGGCAGTGGCGTCGGTTGTGGCAGCCGGGTGCGATGGAGGGTGCGCGGGACGAGGGCAATGGCCAACCAGCCGAGGTACTCCCGGAGGCGCCAACGTCGTCCACAGGGAATGCACGTGCGCTGCTCGATGGCGCGCCTCAGGTCGGCGGCCGTCGTTCCCTGAAAGAGGGTATAGGACACGCCGACGACGCCCTTGTGATGGGCATCGCTGCCGGCTGTCAGCGCCAGGCGGAGCCCGGCGCCTAATACCCGCGCCCGTGGATTCGCCAGGGGATCGAGCTGGCTCCCGTTGAGCCCCTCCAGGGCGTCCAGGCCAAAGCTGCGCCAATCCTCGAGGGTGGGGCGGGGGTGATGGCGCATGGGGTTATTGCAGATGCGGTCAAAGGGATGGGCCAGCACTGCCACGCCGCCCTGCGCATGGATCTCGCCCACCGTCTCAGGAATGGAGAGCCCGGGTTGGACGCGCTCTCGGAGGAAAAGGCCCAGTACGTGGCCGCGCGTAGTCGAAATCTCTTCGCCCACGACGACTTCGATGCCATAGTGCGGCCCGAGCCGCCGGGCCTCGAGGGCGCCCTCGATGGTGTCGTGGTCGGTAATGGCCACGATGCGGAGGTCGGTGTGAGAGGCCGCGTGTTCCAGAATGCTGCGAATATCGTGTCCGCCGTCACTATAGGTCGAATGGACGTGCAGGTCGGCCCTGCTCCACGCTATGCTGCTCAACGCTGTCTCGTCTCCAGTGTCGTTGATGGATTGCCGGTGCGACACCTCGGGTGCCGCGGTGTGTGGTGCCGCAGATAGTGGAGACTCTACGGCTGTGACGCAGGCCAGCTACGAGCAGCCGAGCGCCAGCGCCAGGCGGATGCTCGCACGTGCCGGGTGCGCGATGGTCGGGTGGCACGATCCGACTCAGGATACTCACTATACGAGGATGCGGCGATCCGTCAAGGTCGGTCGATCGAGCTCCTGCGGCTTGTCGAGAACCCTCGTTACGTCTACAATGGGAGCACAGGCGTTCGACAGGTGGAGCCAGGCCCTGCGCCGGGCACCGATGACCGGATGGGAGGCGATGGCCATGCTGAACCTGGTCACGGGAGCGACGGGGATGGTTGGTGGGCACCTGGTCGAGGCGCTCGTGCTGCGCGGAGAGCGGGTGCGCGCCTTTGTGCGCCCCACCAGTCGCGTGGAACGCCTTCGCGCCTTGGGCGTCGAGATCCGGATCGGCCAACTGACGGATCAGGCCTCTCTGATGGCGGCGGCACAGGGCGTTGATCGCGTGTTTCACTGCGCGGCCCTGGTCAGTGACTGGGGACTGGTGGAGCATTTCCAGCAGGTGAACGTGCACGGCACCCGGAACGTGCTGGGAGCCGCGACGCGGGCCCGGGTGTCGCGGTTCGTCTTTCTCAGCAGCACCGATGTGTACGGTTTTCCTGGGCGACCCGTCGTTGAGACGGAGCGCCCCTCGCCGCGGGGCTTTGCCTTTGCCGACAGCAAGATCGAAGCGGAGGCGCTGGTGTGGAACCATCATCGGCGGGTGGGCCTGCCGACGTGCATCCTCCGCTGTGGGCTGGTGTACGGGCCGGGCAGCCGCTTCATCCTTACCTTACTCGTCGAGCCGATGCGCCGGCGGCGGCTGGTGCTCATCGATGACGGGTGCCACCCGGCGGGCCTGACCTATGTGGGCAATCTCGTCGACGCGTTCATCCTGGCGGCGAATTGCGAGGCCGGTATCGGCCAGGCCTACAACATCACCGATGGCAGCCAGGTCACGTGGCGCGCGTTCGTCGATGCGCTGGCGGATCTGCTACAGATGCCGCGCCCCACGCGTCGGCAGAGCCACCGCCGCGCCTATGCCCTGGCGGCGGCCTGGGAATACGCCTATCGCCTCATGGGGCGGGCGCAGCGTCCACCACTGACGCGGGCGCTTGTCGAGCGGATGGGCACCGCTCACGAGTATCCGATCACCAAGGCCGTCTCTCAGCTCGGCTACCGCCCACGCGTGGGCTTTACCGAGGGGATACGGCACGTGGGCGACTGGCTACTGCAGGAGGGGCTCCTCGAGGACACGCCGGCCGTGCGCGTCCTCGATTGACGGCTCCTCCGGGAGGGCCTATAATTGGTATAGACGTGCGTCGGTAACATGGTTCACGCGGGCCGCGCTGCTCCCGGTGACGTGTAGCGGTGCGGTCGCCTGTGGTGCTGGATGCGATTGCTAGCGGCGCCGCCGGATGGCCACGTGACGGGCTTACATCGAGCTTTGGGCCTCCGAGCGGCGCCGTTCCAGTGGAAGCAGGGAAGATTCATGGATACCACCAAAACCCTACTCGAGACGCAAGCCCAAGAGATCCGCGCCGAGCTCGCGCGCCTGAACGAGCTCTTGCGGGAGCGCGGGGACTATGGCTATGGCACGGGGGATCCCGCGGTGTACCAGTGGGAGTTTAACCTGGCGCTTCGCGAGCGCTACGAGCAGCGTCTCGCGCAGATCGAAAGGGCCATGGCGCGCTTGGAGAAAGGGCAGTACGGGGTGTGCGAGGAGTGTGGCGCGCGCATCGAACCGGAACGCCTCGAGGCCGTGCCCTACACAACCCTGTGTATCACCTGCGCCCGCAAGCTGGTCTAGTCTGCACGGCGGCGCGCCGGCCACGGCCGTAGCCAGTTGGCTACGGTGCGCCCGCTGATGCGTCCGCCGGCTGGTCAGGAATGCCAGCCGCGACTCCCTCGTCCCGTGGCAGACGCACGGTGAAGCGGCTGCCCACTCCGGGCTGGCTGGTGACCTCGTTGGTGCCCCCCAGTTCCTCCACGATCATCTTGGAGATGGCCAAGCCGAGGCCGGTGCCCTCCTCGCCGCGCTGGCGCCGGCGGCGTACGGTGGCATACTTCTCAAAGAGGCGCTCGACCTCGTGGGCGCTCATACCGATGCCGGTATCCTCAACGGCAAGGCAGAGGGCGTCGGGCTGGGCGTCGCAAGAGACGGAGATGCTTCCGCCGCGATCCGTCCACTTGATGGCGTTGCTCAGCAGGTTCACCAGCACCTGCTCGAGACCGTGAGCGTTCGCGGCGATCATCGGGGGCTGTGGGGGGCAGGCGATGGTGAGGTGTAGCCCCTTCTCCTCGGCCAGCGGGCGGCACACGTTCACGGCGGTTTGGAGCACGGCGCCTGGGTCCACCTCCTCGATGGGCAGATCGTAGCGACCCGCCTCGAGCCGGGTGAGGTCCAACAGGTTGCTCACCAAGCGCGTCTGCCGCGTGACCTGCGTGTCGATGACCGACAGGTACTCCCGTGGCTTGCTCCCCTCGGGGGCATCCATCAGGAGCAGGCGCACCAGCATCTTGATGGTCGTGAGGGGCGTGCGCAGCTCATGGGAGACGTAGGCCACGAAATCCGATTTGGCCTGCTCGAGCCGCGCCTCCTGGGTCACGTCGCGCGCCACATAGATGGTAGCGTGGGGTACGCCGGAGCCCGCGGTCAGCTCGGCGACGCTGAGGCCCAGCAGGCGATCGCCCACGGCGACGACGTGGCGCCCGGCTCCGTCCCCCTGGGGCTCCTTGGCCATCTGCTGCGCGAGCCAGTCAGGCGAGGTTTCTCCCGCCTGGACGCCCAACAGGGCATGCGCCGCGGCGTTGGCCAACAGGATGCGCCCACAAGCGTCGATGACGAGCACCCCGTCGGCCATATGGGCCAGAATGCCGCTCAGGAGGTTGCGCTCGCGCTGCAGGTCCGCCAGGAGGCGGGCGTTCTCCAGGGCGACGCCCACCTGGTGGCCGAACACCTGGAGGATCTGCACCTCGCCCGAATCGAACGCCTCTGCCTCCGGTGCGACGATCGCCAGTACGCCCTCCAGCCCGTCGCCCGAACGCAGCGCCACCGTTGTCAGGGCCATGGGCGTCGCGTGGTTCGTTGGCAGCAGCCGCGCCGCCTCGTCAGCGGGGAGGGGGGCGGTGCGCAGCGTCTCGGCACCCGGGTCGCCCGCTGACTCGGCCCACGAATGGGGGATGGCGGTGGGGGGCGGCGCCGAGCAAGCGCCTGCCGCCAGGCCGTTCTGCGCCCGCAGCACGAACCCTTGGCCATCGCGTAGGTACACGGCGCCGCGTGCATGACCGGTGAGTTTGGACACCTTGTGCAGCGCCAGGGCGGCCAGGTCGGTGGGGGTGCGGCAACCCAACAGCTCCTCGCTCGCCGCTACGAGGTAGCGCAGCCCAAAGTTGACCCGGTGGAGGTCGCTATTGCGCTGCTGGAGGTGGCGCTCGCCGCGCTCCATCTCGCGGGTGAGCAGCCAGACGAGCAAGGAGATGAACGCCAGGTAGGGCAGGCAGAGGATGAGGGGCTGCGGGATGCCTGTGGGCAGCACGAGGCGCTGGGGCGGCAACCACTCGCGCTGGGCGATGAGCACCAATCCGGCATAGCTACTAACGCCCAGGAGCGTCAACGGCGGGATGGCGTGCCGGCCGATGAGCCAACCGCCCATGATGATGGGCCAGAGGTAGGCGAGGACGAACACGTACCCATCGGTGCCCAAGAGCCAGATGAGCAACGAGATGAGCAGAATCTCGAGGCTGAAGGAGAGGAACCCGAGGGAGCGGATCTCGCGGCGCCGCCAGAGGTACAGGTAGAATCCGTTCGTCGCAAACTGGACCAGGGCCAGCAGGTAGAGCGCCGTGAGGGGGGCGGGCGGTACGACTCCGTTCATCAAGATGAGCAGCCCCAAGAAGGCGCCGGTGACGACGCTCCGCCCGAGGATAAAGAGGCGCCACAGGGTCACCCGGCTGGATACCACTGCTCAGGCTCCCCGGCCGATGGACTTGGCGACGCGCCCGGGGATCCAGATGACGACGGCATGGTGGTCGTCCTCCTGGTGGACCTCGAAGGCGCCGCCGTGCGCGCGCACCACGTGCCGCGCCATGTCGAGGGCGGCTGCCGTCTCTGGGGGGCTGGCCTCCTCGGCATCTGCGGCGAGGGACACGCGGCCCTCATCGCGGATGGTGAACTCGACGCCCCCCTCGCGCGCACGACGGGCGCTTATGCGCACCGTGCCGCCGGGCGGCGAGACGAGCACGGCGGCCTCCAGGAGGCCCGATAGCGCTCGACTAAAGGCCTTCCCGTCGATGGTGGCGCTGAGGATGCCGCCACAGGCGATCTCGAGGTGTACGCCGCAGGATGCCGCCAGGCGCGCCGCGGCGGCCGCTGCTGTGCGCACCACCGGTGCGACGCGCATCGGCTCGCGCCGGAGGGGAGCACCCCCCTGCACCCCACTCGTCACCTCGGCGAGGTTTTGGACGAGCCCCTGGAGCACATTGGCATCGTTGGCCGCCAGCCGCAGGTAGTGGGCTTGCTCCTCCGGATCGTTGCCACAGCGCTCGGACAGGAGCACGTTCAGGTGCTCCGTGAGGCTGGCCAGGGGCGCCTCGATGCGCGCGGCCACCTCGGCGAGGACGCGGGGCCGCAGCGCAGCGAGCTCGCGCCGCCCCTCCTCGCGGGTGCGCTCCATGCGCTGCAAGAGCGCGGCGACCCGCGCCTCGAGCTCCTCCGGCTCGAAGGGCTTGACGATATAGTCATCCGCTCCGCCGCGCAGGCCCTCGAGCCGATCCCGCAGGTCGCCCTTGGCGGTGAGAAAGATAAAGGGGATGCCGGCCCCCGAGAGGGCCTGGACGCGCCGCTGGAACGCGAACCCATCCATGCCCTCCATCATGATATCGGAGATGATGAGATCGGGCGGTGACGCCAGTATCGCCTCGAGGGCCTCGGGGCCGCTCTCAGCCGCCGTTACATCATAGCCCACGCGACCGAGATACTCGCGCACCGAAAAGAGCAGCTGCGGTTCATCGTCGACGACCAGGATGTGCCCGTGCACCCTTACCTCCAGACGCCTGTCGTGTCGTTCCCTACCTAGTGTATCGTCTCTCCGGGGGGGTGTGGCGTAAAGAGGAGGTAAGAATCGCGATGTGAACACTACTACCTAGAACGTTGACACCGTAATCGTGCGGCCCTCGCGCTCGGCCTGTGCCTTGGTGATCTGCCCGACGTGGGTGAGCCACTTGAAGCCATTCTCCGAGCCGAGGGTAAAGCGGTAGGGCGCCGATCCATAGATGACGCCCAGGGTATTCACCAACCAGAGTGAGACGCCGCGGATCGTGGCGAGGTCAAAATCCAAGGCGCCGCGCTCGCCGCGCCAGAGGAGACGGCGCTCGGTGAGGAGCAAGCGTCCCCGGTCGATGGTAACCCAGCGCCCGAACGCGGGCCGCGCGTGGGGCACGGCGTCGGGAGGCTCGTGCCCTTCCCAGCGCGCGATGAGCGGATTCGGTGGGGCGGGCGCCAGGGTGACGCCATCGGCCCACAGGTACACGTGCTCGTCCGCATCGAGGGCTACGCCCTCGATGCGGCACCGGTTGGGGCGCAAAGCCGTCGCGCGCCTGGTCGTACCAGGCGGTGAGGGCCATCTCCAGGTCGACGAGCGATGGCGGCCCGGCGATGACGCGCAGGCGATAGTCGCGGCCCCGCACTCGCTGGAGTGTCCAGCGCGTATCGCAGGCGGCGCAGGATACGTCGGTGGGCTTTTCGTGGCGGATCGCGTCGAGGGTGCCGCACACGGGGCAGCGCCACAGGAGCTGCGCCACACCCTGCCGCCAGATCGATCGCTTCTTCCCGTCCGGAGCGATGGGGGAGCGCTTTGCCTGGCCGACATTGACGCGAGGCGTCTCGCGTAGGGGCTTGCCGCCCTGGGTGGGCGGCCCCATCCAGGCCGCGACGCCCCCGGCCCCATAGGTGAGGCGGTCGAGCTCTACGCGGATGCGGGCATTGGCCGCTTCCACGTCTTGCTGAGTGGCGTTGGTCATGGGGGCGTCGCACAGCCGCAGCGCGTCCCCGACGATGAGCGTCGGGCGCCCCGTGAGCCAGGGGCGCAGCCGCCAGCGCGGCCAGATATCATAGATGCTGGCCTCCCAGACGAGCGGCACGATGGGGGCCGCGGTACGGAGGGCCAACCAGGCCGCGCCGCTCCCCAGCGGCAGGGGCCGGCCGTCCCACGGCATGTCGCCCTCGGGGTTCATGGTGACGATGCCGCCATCGCGCAGGGCGCGAAAGCCGTCCAAGAGATGGAGCGCCAGCGGCCCGGCGGCGTGCGAGACGATGGGGCGGCTGTTGGCCACGCGCTGCATGATGGTGCGCATGTAGGGCAGCGCCCAGAGCTGCTCCTGCGCATAGCTGACGACCTTTTCCGGCATGTCGAGCATCGGGCGGCGGAGCACCGTCCAGTAGGCCCACGTCGAGGAGACGTTGCTGATCACACCGATTTCGGGAAAGAGCACGATGAGGGGACCCTTCTGGGGCATCTTTTCCTTGCCCACGAGCCGAAAGCGGTAGAGGAAGCGTAGGAAGTAGGCGAAAACCAGCCACGGGAAGGCGATGGCGATACGCAGGGCCGAAACCACGATCGCGTCGACGAGCCGCCCGAGTCGCCGCAACGGGCTTGTCCTCTCCAGCACGTGCGTGCGGGACGTCGCCCTCTCGGTGCGATCGCCGGCGCGCGCATGGCGTGGGCTAGGGCGTTGCATGGCCAAAGCGCTCGGCATAGTACGCGTAGGCATCGCCCACGGTCTGGATGTTCCAGGCCTCTTCCACCGGGATCGTCATCCCGAGGCGCGCCTCGAGGCGCAACACCAGCTCTACCATGCGCAGCGAGTCGATCGCCAGGTCGGTGAGGAACGAGGCCTCGGGATGGAGGCTTTCCTCCGCGACGTTGAGCGTCTCGGCCAGGAACCGGCGGAAATCCTCAAAGTGCATGGAGTCGTGCGTCGTGCTCTGCTCTACCATCGTCTCCCTCCTGCTACCGTTCAAGCTCGCCGCACTGCGCAAGCTCGCGGCGCGGCGTGGCCCCTCGTCTCTGTGCGTCAAGGCCCCTCATTTACGCTCGGGGCGACAGCGTCTCTCAGCGAGGTCCCCAGACACGCCCCGGTTAGTCCACCGCGATCTCGACAAAGGCGCTCATCCCCCAGCGAAGGCCCGATTCAGGCCCCACCCCGGTGTCGAGCGCTACCGTGTACACCTTGTCACCACGGCGATCGACGGCCAGCGGGGCGATGCGGGCCACTGTACCGGTAAAGGTGCTGTTCTCGAGCGCGTCCACCGTAATCGTTGCCGGCTGACCGGCGCGCACCAGGCTGACGCCGACCTCACTGAGATCCTCCGTCTCGACACGGAATGTGGTGAGGTCGCCGATGCACATGGCGGGCATCTGGGGCGAGACGATCTCGCCCGGGTCCACATAGATGGCCCCCACGGTGCCCGCATAGGGCGCGCGGAGCACGGCGTCATCCAGGGCGTTCTGCGCGGCGCCGAGGGCCGCCTCAGCGCGGGCGACAGCGGCCTCGGCGACGGCAATCTCCTCCGGGCGACTCCCGGCCTTGAGCAGGTCGAGCTGCGCCTGAGCCTGCGCCACCTGGGCGCGAGCGCTGTCCACATCGGACCGAGCCTGCTCCAGCTGCGCCGCGGCGATCGCCACCCCCGCCTCCGCCTGGGCCACCATCGTCTTGGCGCGCTCTACCTCTGCCTGAGCCTGGTCACGCTGGGCGACGGCCGTCTGCACGGCCGCCTCGGCCTCGGTGACCTGCGCCCGGGCCACCTCGATGTCCTCCTGGCGTGGCCCCGCCTTGAGATTCTCGTACTGCAGCATGGCGATGGCGACGTGCGACTCGCCAGCGGCCACCTGGCCCTGCGCCGCCTCGTACTGGGCCTCACCGCCATGGCTGCGCATGCCGCCCAAGGCATCCCGCTGCCCCTGCAGGCCCCACAGCTCGTTGCGCGCCGCTTCGATCTGCTTCTCGGCGATCTGCAGGTCCAGTGCGGTGGGGCCGGCGAGCGCCTTCTGCAGGGCGGCCTCGGCGCTACGCTGCGCTGCTAGGGCGGCATTTACGTTGCCCTGCGCCACCCTGACGGCGAGCTCGGCGGCCAGCACGCCGGCCTCGGCGTTGGTCAGCGACGCCTGCGCGGAGGCGAGGTTCCCCTCGGCGACCGATACGGCCAGTTCGCGTGCCGTGACCCCGGCTTGAGCGATGGCCACCACGGCCTCGGCGGCGGCGATCTCTTCGGGCCGCGCGCCAGCCATGACCCCGGCCAACTGGGCGCGGGCCGATTGGAGCTCTGCCTCCGCCTGGCGCACCGACTGCTGCAGGTCACGCGTATCGAGCCGGGCCAACTCCTGGCCCGTCACCACCGCGTCTCCCTCCTCCACGAGAACCTCGGCGACGCGCCCCACGACCTGGAAGGGGAGATCCGCCTGGGTGAGGGGTACCACCACCGCCTCGGCGGACACGAGGCTGAGGTGCTCCTGAACGACCGGCTCGCTGGGCAGCTCGTCGGCTGCGGGGCCGGCGATCGTGGGCAGCAGATTGCATCCGGCGCCGGCGAGGGTCACGACGAGGGCGGCGAGCACGAGCGCCGTTCGGGTGCGGCATACCATGGTAACCTCCTGTCACTCGGTATGAATCGCTTCGATCACATTGATGCGCGCCGCTCGCCGGGCCGGCCACAGGGCGGCCAACTGCGAGACGACCAGCGCGATCAGCAGGCTGACCAGGATCCCCTGGGTCGGCAGGACAAAGCCCAGCTCGTACCCCTGGACCTCGGCGATCCCCACGAGGGTCAGCCGTAGCAGGAACAGGCCAAAGGCGATGCCAAAGGCGCCGCCGATGAGGCCCATGACCCCCGCTTCCGCCAGGATCATCTTGGCCACCTGGCGGCGCGTCATCCCGACACCGCGCAACATGCCGATCTCTTGGGTGCGCTCCATGACGTTCATCGTCAGGGTGTTGACCACACCGAGGGAGGCGACGATCATGGCGATGAGGGCGAGGACATCAAAGAGGCTGAATGCTTGCGCCATCAAGGTAAAGGCGCGCTCTTTGAGCGACTTGTTGGACTGTACCGTGAGGTGGCGGCGTTGCCCATAGACCGTCTGGATGCGCTCCTGCACCTCCTCCACCGAAGCGCGCGGCTCGAGCTTGAGGAGAAAGGCGCTGGCATGGTTGACGCCAAAGTAGCGGCGCATGTCGCGCCAGCTCCCCTCAAGGACCATCCCCTGATCGTAGAAATCCACCACCACGGCGGCTACGCGGAAATCGTGCTGCCCGCGGCGCGTTTCCAGCCGGATCGTATCGCCCCGCTGGAGGCCATACATCTCGGAGAGCACGGAGGACACATAGACGGTACCGCCCTGCTCCAACTCGTCCAACAGGCGGTCCGCGTTTCCCTGGTCATCGGCGAACACGAAGGAGGTGACGTGGCGGTACGTTGCCGGGTCTACCACGGTGAGGGTGAGCCGCTCCTTGGTGCCGTCCGGCTTGAGGCGGTTCACGCTCAGGTAGCGGATGGGGGTGACGGCACGCACCCCCTCGATGCTCTCGAGCCGCCGGCCGAGGTCGGTGCGCATGGGCAGATTCGAGTAGACGTAGAGGTCGCCGCCGATGTAGGCGTTCACCCACGCGCGGATGTCGCGCTCGTACGCGGAGGTCATGCCGCGCATGGTGAGGATCATGGCCACGCCGATCATCAGTGCCGCCACGGTAAGCGTGGTGCGCAGCCGGGAGCGCTCGATATTGCGGCTCCCGAGGTGCCCCTCCGATCCGTAGAGGCTCAGCACCCAAGGCCGCGCAATGCGTTCCCACACGGTCACGGTGGCGGGGATGAGAAAGGTGCCGCCGAGGAAGAGGAGCAGGATCGCCAGGCTCGAGAGGTGCGTCTGCAGGGAGGGCGCCAGCGTCACGCGGTACAGGATGACGGAGGCGGTGGCGAGCAGGCCGACGCCGGGCAGCCAGCCATGGCGCATCAACCAGCCCTCGCGGCGGTTGCCGCGGATGCGGAGGGCCTCCAGCGGCGAGATGCGCCCCGCCTGCCACGACGGAACGAGCGCGGCGATCAGCGTGGCGCCCAGGCCGATGGCCATACTGGTGACGAGGCCGTCGAGTGGGATGCGCACCTCCCGCACCTCCTGTGCCATGACGATCTCCATGATGCGGATGAGGCCCCGTGAGAGGGTGATGCCCAGCCCCAGACCAAGGAGGGAGCCGAGCAGACCGAGCACGGCCGCCTCGGTGAGGATCTGGCGCGTCACCTGACGGCGCGTCATCCCCACGGTGCGTAACATGCCGATCTCGCGGGTGCGCTCCACCACGGTCATGGAAAAGGCGTTGTAGATGAGAAAGGTGCCGACAAAGAGCGCCACGACGCTCATAAAGTCGAGCCCCATCTGGTACGTGTCGAGCATCTGCGTGACGCGCTTTCCCTGTGCGGCGGGATAGATGACGCTATAGGCGTCGCCGAGGCGCGCCTGCAGGGCATTCTTGAGGGCGTCGATCTGTGCCACCGTGGCCGCCTCGGGCGTGACCACCACATCGATCTGGTTGATGCGCCCCGCCCGACCAAAGAGCGCTTGGGCGGTATCGAGCGGGATAACGCCAAAGGCCCCGTTGTTGACCTGGCCGGGCCCCTCCTTGGCGATGAGCCCGACGATGTGCAGGTCCGTCACGCCGTAGGGCGTGAGCACCTGGATGTCCTGGCCCAGGGCGAGGGATTTCTCTTCGGCAAAGGCCTCTACCATGACGATGTCGCGGGCATTCAGCACGCCGGCATCGAGAAAGCGGCCGGCGACGACGCGGTACTGTCGCGCCTCCGTATCGAGGGCGGGGTCGATGCCATAGAGGGTGATCCCGCCGCCCACAGCACCGAAAAAGCTCACGCCCATCTCCTCTGGGATGGCCTCGTCGGCCAGCAGGGCCTGGCCCTGCACCGTGGGAACGGCCGCATGGACACCGGGGAGCGCCGCGACGTCCGCGCGGATCGCCTCGCGAAAGCCCTCGTCGTCGGCGCCGGCATCGGTGACCACGAGGTGCGCCCGGCCCGAGGCGTCGGTAAAGACGAGCCGAATCGAATCCATGGTGCTGAGGTTGGTGATGCTCACCGCGAGGATGACGCCAACGCCGAGCATCACGCCGGACATGGTGAGCAGGGTGCGGGTGAGCCGCGCCGTCAGCGAGCGCCAGGCGAGCTGCACGAGACGCGCCGTGGCGCCCAAGCCTCTCCTGCGGGGGATACGGTGTGCCGTCACAGTCGGTAGCGCTCCATCGCTTCAAGGATGACGCGAAGGCGCTCGTCGGGATCGACGGCGCCGTTGGCTCGCGCCTCGCCGGTGATGAGGCCGTCGCCGAGGAACACGGTACGGTTGGCATAGGCGGCAGCCCGTGGGTCATGGGTTACCATGACGATGGTCTGCTCCAGCTCGTCGCAGGACTTGCGGAGCAGCTCCATGATCGCTCGACCCGTCTTGGAGTCGAGGTTACCCGTCGGTTCGTCGGCCAGGACGATGGAGGGCTGGGTGACGAGGGCCCGGGCGATGGAGACGCGCTGCTGCTCACCGCCCGAGAGTTGGTCAGGCTTGTGGGTGCGACGATCTCCCAGGCCCACGAGGTCCATGAGGTAGAGGATGCGCTCGTGGTGCTGGCGGAGGTCTTGGCCGTCAATGATGGGCGGCAAGGCGACATTCTCCTCGGCGGTCAGCGTCGGCAGCAGGTTAAAGAACTGGAACACGAACCCGACGTTATGCCGCCGTGCCAGGGTGATCTGATCGTCGCTCATGGAAGCGAGCGCCTGCCCGCTGAGCACGAGCTCCCCGGCCGAGGGCTTGTCGAGGCCACCCAGGATGTGGAGCAGGGTGGATTTGCCGCTGCCCGACGGCCCCATGATGGCCACAAAGTCGCCCTTCTCGACATAAAAATCTACACCGGCGAGGGCCTGAACCGTATGCTCGCCCATGGTGTAGGTCTTTTTCAGGCCCTTGGCGATGAGGATCGCGTCGCGTGTGGCGGCGGCCGCCTCACGGTGGCTTGCCTGCCGGGCTCTGATGCGCGCAATTGGTGTGCTCACTGATCAGCTCCTATGAAAAACTCTTCCTCAGGGAGGGCGACGCCCTGGGTACGGAGCTCGGCGATGGCCATCTCACGGAGGCGGAATTTCTGCACCTTGGCGGTGGCGGTCATGGGCAGCTCGGAGACGATGCGCACGACGCTGGGCACCTTGTAGGGCACGACCTGGCCGCGGCAGTGGTCGAGGACCTCCTGGGGGCTGAGGGAGAGGCCGGGCTTGGGGAGGACGAAGGCCCAGACGGCCTCGCCGCTGAGGGCGTCGGGGACGCCGACGACGGCGGCGAGTTGGATCTTGGGGTGGGATTGGAGGAAGGTTTCGATCTCGGCGGGGAAGATGTTCTGGCCGCCGCGGATGATCATGTCCTTCTTGCGGCCGACGATGCGCACGTAGCCGCGCTCGTCGATGGTGGCGAGGTCGCCGGTGTAGTACCAGCCGTCGGCGTCGATGGCCTCGGCGGTGGCCTCGGCGGTGGCCTCGGGGGCCTTGTAGTAGCCGAGCATGATGGAATCCATGCGGCAGGCGAGCTCACCGACCTGCCCGGGGGGCAGCTCGCGGCGCTGCTCATCGACGATCTTGATGGTGGCGTCAGAGGTCGCGCGGCCCACGGATGCCACCTGCATCTCATCCGGGTCATCCATGCGCGTGATCAGCGCGGGCCCCGAGATTTCGGTGGCGCCGAAGGCGATCATCACGGGGCAGCCAAAGCGCTGTCGCACCTGGCGCACGAGGGGCGACGGCGCAGGCGCCAGGCTCATGGTGCAGTAGAGCAGGGAGGAGAGGTCATACCTGTCAAAGTCCGGGAGGGCCATCATCATGGCGAACATGGTGGGGGCACCGACAAGCACGTTCACGCGCTGTTGCTCCACCAACTCGAGGATGCGCACGGGATGGAAGCGCTCGACGATGACAAAGCGAAAGCCAAACATGATGGCGTTCAGCACGGCGCCATAGCCCGCCATGGCGTGGAATGGGGAGGGGGAGAGGAGCGTTTGGGGTTTGCCGGCATAGCGCATAAAGCGCCCCGCTGAGCACGACATGGTACGAGCGAGCTGCGCCATCTGGCGCAGTGAGGGGCGTTCAAAGAGGGTCTGGCGCAAGCGCTCCGCTGCGAGGATCGGGGCCAGCACGGTGGGCTGGGCGTGGATGGCGCCCTTGGGGGTGCCGGTGGTGCCAGAGGTGTAGATGAGGCCAAAGATGTCGTCCGGAGCGGCGATCCCCTGTACCGTCTCGCCCGCGCCGGAGGCGATGACCTCGGCTAGTGAGAGGGCATCGGCGCCGCGGGCGTCGCCATGGACGATGATGTTTCGCAGGTGGGGTAGCTCGGGGCGCAGCCGCTCGAGGGTCCTCACGACGTCGTTGCCCCACACCTCTGGCGCCACGATCGCCACGGCGACCTCGGCATCATTGAGGATGTGCGCCAGTTCACGCTCGCGCAGCATCGGGTTGATGGGGACGATCGTCCCCCCGGCCTTGCCGACGGCGAAAAAGGCATAGACGAACTCGAAGCAGTTGGGCAGGATGATCGCCACGCGATCTCCCTTGGTGAGGCCTTGGCGTCGCAGCCCCGCGGCGAGGGCATGGATCCTTTCCCCCAACTCGCGGTAGCTCACCTCCGTATCACCATGTACGAGTGCCTTCCGCTCGGGGAAGGTGCTCACGATGCGATCCAGTGCCTGATCCAGGGTGGTGACACCGGTCAACAAGAACTCGCTCATTCGTTCTCCCTCTCTGTGCAGGTCAGCCGGTTAGCGGCTGAGGAGCGGCAGATAGGTCCGTGATCCTTGCTCTGTCGGCGGTGTGATCGTCAGTGCTACCGTTGGCTGCGATGTGGGCGTCATGGTGAGTAGTGGGGTCTCTGTGGGACCGTCCGGCGTGCTGGGGGGCGTTGCCTGGGGCGTCGTGGTGGAGGTAGGGGTGGCCTGTGGCGTAGTGGTGACGGTCGCTTGGCTTGTCGTAGTAGAGGTAGGGGTGGCCTGTGGTGCGGTGGTGGCGGTCGCCTGGGGCACATCTGTGGCTGGCGGTTCGACCCCTGAGGCGACGGCGCTCACCTCCTCCGACGCCGCGTGCGCGTGGCCGGCGGCGTCGCGGCTACGCACGGTGTAGTAGTAGCGCTGCCCGGCGGTGACGGCAGTGTCGAGATACGATCCCTCATGACCGATCTGGGCGTACGGCGACGCTGGCGATTGGCCGCTCTGCGTCGCCCGGTACACGTTGTACCCGGCGATGACGGCATAGTCCGCAGGGGTCCAGCGTATGCGGATAGCCGCGCCCTCTGGGGCAGCGGACACGTTCCGCGGGGCCGAGCGCACGCTGCGCTCGCTAATGCGCCCTGCGCTCACATCCTCCTGGGCGGCGCCGCCATAGAGATAGTCATAGTATTCCGTTTGGCCGCGCAGGTAGTAGTTGAACCATGCGGTGGTGTAGCGCTCGACGAGGGTCACCCGTGCTGTGGCATACGAGCCACCACAGAACAGGTTACAGCCAAAGATATGGAGCTGGCTATCGGTATCCATGAAATCGCAGTGGCTGGCCCCGGCGATGACGAGCTTGGTACGATGTACTGATCCGACGCTGTCGTACATGGCGTTGTAGCCAGCCTCGGCGTTGCACAACTGCGATGGCGCGCCGAGCACCAGGAGCGGCGCAGTGGTGTTGGGCGCCTCGGCGGCATAGTCCCAAGGCTCGGCGCCGATGATGGAGTGGGCGTTCGTGGGGTCGAGGGCCACGGCGGCGCGCACCCGTGGGTCGCGCGCGGCGAGGATCATTGCGGTCAACCCGCCGAGGGAGTGGCCCGTCACGCCCAGACGTGCCGGATTGATCATGCCATAGAGGGGCGAGGCCACATCGCTGTTGGCACGCTCGAGATAGGAGAACATGTGGCGCGCGTCCGATTGGCGAACCTCGGTATCGTTCTCGGGGAGATCGGGAAGCGCGACGATATAGCCCCAGCTTGCCAGATGGTCGGCATTGCCCGGGTAACTGCTCGGGCTGGCCATAAAGCCATGCGCAAAGACGATGGCGGCATACGGTGCTCCGGCAGGATCGATGGCGTCGCCTGACGCGGGGTAATAGATCACAGCGTCAATCGTGCTGCCGGTCTCGGGGTTGGTGGTGGTGATGGAAAAGGCGCCGGTGGCGTATAGCCCTCGTTGGCCCGGATCCGGTGCTTGTGCATTCGGCGAAGGGAAGGCGGAGACGATCAGTGCCAGGTACACGATGCCCATGACCCGTGACCATCGCATAGCGCATCACCTCTTTTGCGAACAGGCGGACCCGGTGCGCGTGTGCGCGGACGGTTAGCGTGAGGCCCAGCGCCATGCGCAGGGTTCCTCACGGCCCCAGTGGGATGATCTGTGGTGCGCTACCGTGGAGGATCGTTGCGACGATAGCGTTGCAGGAAGACGAGTGGAGGAGGGATGAGGTGTCGACCGACGCGAGTGTGGCGCGATGCGGGCTGCCGGATCATACGGCGCGACCTGTCGTGATGGGTTCTGGATGGGGGATGGTGAACCGGGGGTTGTGGTGGATCGCGCGAACGGATGCCCCAGATCGCGATGCCGTATCGTTGCGGGATACTACACCGGGTGCGAGAGTGCCTCTCTGATCACACCAAGGTCGGAGAGGCCGTCGACGCGAGGATGTGAGGCGGAGACAGGAGGTTGGGTCAGACGAACGACGGGCCCTGACCGTCCGAACGCCTGTCGTGGGAATCCCCCCGCGGCGTCGGATATCATCGATTATAGCACAACTCGGCTCCTATGTATACGGGGCGTGTTCCTTCACGTATAATCTTACTCTGGCGGGATGGTTCCTTCATTTGATAATCTTACCCGGAGGGACCATGCCCGGAAACGAGTCGATGACCGTGGACGAACGCTACAAGTACCTGCGTATCCTGCACCAGCGCTACGAGGGCGCCAATCGCGCCAAGCGCGCCGCGCTCCTGGACGAGGCGGAGGCCGTCACCGGCCTCCACCGCAAGTACCTCTACCGCCTGCTGAACCGCCCTGGCCCCATCCGCAAGCCCCGCACCCGGCAGCGCGGCCCGCACTACTCCGGCCAGGCGCTGCACGCCGTGGCCGTCGTGGCCGAGGCCCTGGACTGGATCTGTGCCGAGCGGCTGCAGCCCGCCCTGGCCGAGACCGCGGCGCACCTGGCGCGCTTTGGGGTGCTCGAGCTGACGCCGACGCTGCGGGAGGAACTGGCAGCGCTCAGCGTCTCCACCGTCTACCGGGTGCTGCGCCGCCTACGCCAGGATCAGCCGCGTCTGCCCCAGCGTCGGGGACGGGCCTCCCGCGGCCTGATGGCGCAGATCCCCGCCGGACGTCTGCCCTGGGACCTGAGCGCACCGGGGTGCTTTGAGGTCGATCTCGTGCACCACGGCGGCCCCGTGCCGCGCGCCGACTATGTCTGTACCTTGCAGTGGGTTGATGTGGCCACCGGGTGGAGCGAGCGCGTGGCCGTCCTGGGGCGCTCCCACCGCGCCATGATCGCCGCCTTCGACCAGGTGGTGGCGCGCTGCCCCTTCCCCATCCGCGCCATCCACCCCGACAACGGCGCCGAGTTCCTCAACCGCCCGCTGCTGGCCCACTTTGGCGCCCGCGTGCCCGGCGTACAGCTGACGCGCTCGCGCCCCTGGCAGAAGAACGACAACCGCTTCGTGGAGCAGAAGAATGCCACCCTGGTGCGGGCCTTGCTGGGGGACCTCCGCCTGACGACGCCCGCCCAGTGCCAGCTGCTCAACGCGATCTACACCGCCAGTTGGGTGTACTACAACCTCTTCCAGCCGGTGCTGCGGCAGACGGCCAAGACCTACACCCAGACCCCCACGGGGGCACCGCGGGTCCAGCGGCGCCACGACGTCGCCGCCAGCCCCTACGCGCGCCTCCTGCGCAGTGGGGTGCTCAGCCCGCAGGCGGCGGAGGATCTGGCCGCCATCTACGCGCTCACCAACCCCCTGGCCTTACGCCGCGAGATCCACGCCCACCTCGCGCGCCTCTACGCTTTGGCCCATGATCCCAACAGAGAGGAGGAGGGCATGGGTTAGATTATCATCTGACCGAACCACACCCCCAGAGTAAGATTATCATTTGAAGTGACACGCGGGGCGAAAGCGTGCAAAATCGTACCACGGCGAGGGCACTTGACAGGCGTGGGGGGTGGGCTAGAATGGTGTCTGCTCGAAGGAATTCGAGCCATCCGCGCCCATAGCTCAATGGATAGAGTGCCGGACTTCGAATCCGTAGGTTGCAGGTTCGACCCCTGCTGGGCGCGCTAGATGTGCCACTGATTCCTCTTGGGTGTGCCTCAGTACTGGCTCCTACGATGGTAGGGGAGGCACACCGATGCCCCTCGTTGCCAGGAACCTACGGAGTGACGCGGTTCCTCGCTCTGTGCTTGCTCACGGATCGTCAGGCGTGCGGGCTGCGCGCCGCACCTATGAGCGGTTCCCTCTCAGTACCCTCGAACGGGTCGATGTG
>DUUT01000126.1 GCA_012841405.1 Chloroflexota bacterium | reverse complement strand
GCGAGCGCGGGGTGACTCTGGCGCGCGTCTTTAACCTGCGCGAGGGACTAACGCGCAAGGACGACGTGCTGCCGCCGCGCATGCGCATGCCCCACAAGAGCGGCACGGTGAACGAAAAGCCCGTCGATCCCGAGGTACTCGACGAGAACCTGAGCGTCTACTACGGCATGATGGGCTGGGACCCGGAGACGGGAGTGCCCACCCTCGCCAAGCTGCAGGATCTCGATATCGAGTGGGCGGCGGAGCATCTACCCAAGTAAGGTGACACGGTGGCAGTGGTCAGTTTTCAGCCCTTTGTTGGGGGTTGCCGTAACGGCGACACGGGAGGCACACAAGCTCCAGCACGCTGCGAAACCACGACGAGGGACTGATCACTGATCACTGCCTACCAGCAGGAGGGCACCGTGAACGGTTACGCAGGCAAGATCCTACGTGTGAACCTGAGCGAGAATCGTATCTGGACGGAAGAGCCCCCCGCATCTTTTTACCGTCGCTACCTCGGCGGGCAAGGGTTCATTGCCCACTATCTTGTGAAGGAGCTACCCGCGGGGGTCGATCCCCTTGGGCCGGATAACCTGCTCATCTTTGCCACGGGCACCATCACGGGTGTTCCGGTGGCTGGGTCAGGGCGCAGCGCCGTGGGCTGCAAGTCGCCTCTCACGGGTGGGTACGGTGAGGCCGACGTGGGCGGCTTTTTCGGCGCCGAGCTCAAGCAGGCCGGCTACGATGCCGTGGTGGTGCAGGGCAAGGCGGACAAGCCCGTCTACCTGTGGATCCACAACGGTGAGGTAGAGCTGCGCTCCGCGGAGCACCTCTGGGGCAAGACGACCCTCGACACCCAGGAGATGATCCAGAGCGAGCTGAATGACAGCCGCGTACGCCTCGCCATGATCGGGCCGGGCGGCGAAAAGCTCGTGCGCTATGCGTGCGTCATCAACGACCTGAAGCACGCCGCCGGGCGGACGGGCGTGGGCGCGGTGATGGGCTCGAAAAACCTCAAGGCGGTGGCCGCGCGCGGCACGCCGCAGGTGCCGCTGGCCGACGCCGATGGCGTGCGCGAGCTGGGGCGTTGGATGGCGGCCAACTGGAAGGAGCTGGCCTGGGGCCTGCACGACACCGGCACCGACGGCGGCCTGGTGGATCTGTCCGAGTTTGGCGCCCTGCCCACGCGCAACTTTCAGGATGGCCAGTTCGAGGGGGCCGAAGAGATCACCGGCTCCACCATGCGCGACACCATCCTCACCGACCGCGGCGGCTGCTATGCCTGCCCCATCCGCTGCAAGCGCGTGGTCAAGGTTGATGACGACGAGTACAAGGTCAACCCCGAGTACGGCGGACCCGAATACGAGACGGTGGGCGCGTTTGGCTCCAACTGTGGCGTCGATGATCTGCGTGCCATCAGCAAGGCGAACGAGATCTGCAACGCCTACAGCCTGGACACCATCTCCACGGGGATGATGGTCTCCTTCGCCATGGAGTGCTACGAGGAGGGGCTGCTCAGCAAGGAGCGGGCCGACGGGCTGGAGCTGAACTTTG
>DUUT01000125.1 GCA_012841405.1 Chloroflexota bacterium | reverse complement strand
GCAGACTCTGCGCGGCGCCCGTTTCGTTTCCGAGTATGGGCAGAGCGGCGCTTCGCCCGGTCGGAGGTGCTAGCCCGTGTTTCAAGAACGCATCCGACGTAGAAACGATGTCGCCCCGAGCGTAAGCGAGGGGCCTTGACGCACATAGACAAGGTGGCTCGCCACGGTCAGAATGACGCTGTCGCCCTCTTTCCAAACACTACCTAGCCGAGGTACTCCCGTAGCTTGGTCGTGAGCGCCAGCGTCTCGCCGACACAATCGACATAACCCGATGTCATCCAGCGACCGGGGGTGAACTCGAGGCAGATGGTCCCCTCATAGTTCATCGCCTTGAGGTCGTTGACGATGCGCTGAAAGTCGATCTGGCCCTCTTCGGTGGGACAGCAGATGTCGCCCGGCTTGGCCTGACGGGCATGCCAATGGCTGCCGTAGGGGTGCATGAGCGCAATGTGCTCGTAGGGGATGTCGTGAAAGATAAAGTGCGAGTGGTCCAGGGTGAGGGTGAGTCCAGGCGCCTCCTCTGCCATGCGTACAGCGAGGAAGGGCGTCCAGGTGACGCTCGAGACGTGCGGCTCGATGCGCGCCTTGACGCCATGGCGCTCCGCTTCGGCCACAGCCCAGCGCATCTCCTCGGCGGCGCGCTGGAAATCCTCCTCGGCGGTATGGCCGGGCCAGTAGCGCCCCGGTGTCATCGTCACGCCCTCGAGGCCGACGCACTCGGCGATGGCGAACCAGCCCGCCAGCCCCTTGCGCGATTGGGCCCGCGCCTCGGGATCGGGATGGTTAGGCGGCACAGGCAACTGGGGAAAGATGTCGATGAAACGTAGCCCCGTCTCGGCGGCGATGGCCTTGAGGTAGCGCACCGTCTCGTCGACGTTGGCCGCGGCCTCGACGGGATGCAGATCGGGGGCGTTGCCCAGATCCATGCGCTCAAAGCCCAGTGCACGGATGATGTGCGCCGCCTGGCGGGTGGTCGCACGCTGAAAGCTCCACTTGTGACAACCGAGATGAATGGCCATGACGTGTCCTTTCCTCAGGGGGCCGGATCACATCGGTGAGCCGTGCCCGGAGTAGCTGTTGGGGTTGGCGAGGAACGCGGTGACGCGCGCCTCGACGGCGGCAACAATCGCATCAGCGGCCTGTCGGCCGAACTCGACGTTGGCCTCCTGCACACCGTTATCGGTGACGCCGATGAGGGGCGTGCCACTATCCCGTGCCGGAAGCAGGCTGAGGTCCTGCATACCGGGGTCGAGATACATGAGGAGCGACGTCTCCCACTTGCCGGCGTGATCGCCGCAGGGCTCGAACTGCCCGCGTACCAGCTCGTAGCCCGACATGGACCAGACGATCATGCGGCGGTCGCGGGGTTGTGTCTGGTGAAAGATGGCTGCCGCCGCGCGGGCATGATCGAGGAGAGGGTAGTGCCCGGCGCCCACAACGAGCACCTGGAACCCCAGGCTGCGAATCTCGTGCATGATGTGCAGCAGGAGGTGGTGATAGTTCGTGTTCTGTGCGGCGACCGACTCGTACATGTAGCCGGGCGCGAAATGCTCGGGCGGGAGCCCCATCTTGGCGGCGATCTGGTCGCGGTCGGCGGCGTTGGCTTCCATGAGGGCCTGCTCCCGGTTCTCGCCATAGTACAGGGGAGGAAAGACGAGCCCGCCGATGCGCTGGGCGCACAACTCGAGAAGGCGATGCATCTTGAGGGTGTCCAGCCCGACGGGGTTGTGCTCGCCGTGCCACTCCAGGGTGCCTAACGGAAGGAATGCTGCCGGACACGCCTCGCGGCGGGCGACGATCTGGGCGGGGCGCAGGCGTTCGTAGCGTACGAGAGGGGGTGTGGACATACGATGCGACCTCCACGCGTCCAAGTGACTGCGGCTGCAGTTGACGGCGTCGTGGGGCCATTATAGACGGATGTACGACGTGGGGCCAGGGGGCCGGATGCCCGGCCCCCTGGCCTCGTTGCGGATTTCTACAGGAACTGCTCGGCGTGGTGGCAAGCCACCTGGTGCCCGGGTCGCAGTTCACGCATCTCCGGCTCGACCTGCGAGCACTCGGGGGTAGCGTGCGGGCAGCGGGGGTGGAACCGGCACCCCGCGGGAGGGTTGATAGGATTGGGTATCTCGCCCTCGGGCATGGGCTGGGTGCGGCGGCGGTGCGGATCTGGCACCGGCACGGCGGCCAGCAGCGCCTGCGTGTAGGGGTGCAGTGGGTGGCGATAGACCTCGCGCAGGCCGCCCACCTCACCGAGGCGCCCCAGGTACAGGATGCCGATCCGGTCGCAGATGTATTTGGCAGTGGCCAGATCGTGGGTGATGAACAGGTAGGTCAGGTTCAGCTCGTGCTTGAGCTCCACCATCAGGTCGAGCAGCAGGGCGCGCACGCTGACATCGGCCATGGCGATGGGCTCGTCTGCCACGACAAGATCGGGGCGGGTGACGAGGGCGCGAGCGATGACGACGCGCTGGCGTTGACCGCCAGAGATCTGGTGTGGGTACTTGTCCAGGTAGAACTGGGCCGGAACCAAGCCCACGCGCTCGAGCATCTGTACCACCAGCTCGCGGTGCTCAGCAGCCCGTTCTGGGTAGTGGATCTGTAGGCCGTGGGCGACCGAGGCGCCGAGCGTCATGCGCGGATTCAGCGACGCCATGGGGTCCTGAAAGATGACCTGCATCCGGCGGCGTATGCGGCGCATGTCGCGCGGGCTGAGCGTCGCCAGATCGGTACCATCGAAACGCACCGTGCCCGCCGTGGGCTCGGTAAGGCGCAGCACGGAGCGACCGATGGTCGACTTGCCACTGCCACTCTCCCCCGCCAGGCCGAACACCTCACCGCGCCGGATATCAAAGCTCACCCCATCCACGGCGCGCACATGATCGGAGCGGCCCGAAAGGACCTGGTCGAGCCATCCCTGCTGCACGGGGAACCACTTTTTCAGGTCGCGCACTTGAAGGAGGGTGCCATTCGACGTGGGAGCTCCACTGGATTGCTGCGTCATGATGCCACCTCCCCAGTAGCCGCTCGGGCGGTCTGGCGCTCGTTCGTGCAGTTGAGGCAGTGGACCAGGTGCCCCCTGCCCGCGTCGATCAATGTGGGCTCCGAGGCCTTACAGGCGGCAGAGGCCTGCGGGCAGCGAGGATGGAAACGGCAGCCCGTAGGCGGGCGGGTGAGGTTGGGGGGCTCGCCGGCCATCTTGTACAGGGGCGCGTCCTCATCCAGGGAGATGTTGGGCACAGAGCGCAGCAGCCCCTGCGTGTAGGGGTGCAGCGGGTTGTCAAAGACGTCAACGACCGAACCGATCTCGACCATCTGCCCGGCGTACATCACCGCCACGCGGTCGGCCACCTCGGCCACCAGGGCGATGTTGTGGGTGATCATCAGGATAGTGACGCCGTAGTCGTCACGGATCTCGCGCAGCTGGTCCAGCAGCTTGGCCTCGACGATCACGTCCAACGATGTGGTGGCCTCGTCGGCAATGATGAGGCTGGCGTTCAGCACCAGTCCGAGGGCGATCATGACGCGTTGGCGCATTCCGCCCGACAGCTGGTGCGGGTAGTCCGTGAGGCGACGGCGCTGGATGCTGAGCCGCTCGGCCAGGCCGCGCACCCGTCCCAACGCGGATTCCCTGGGGGTCGCTCTCTCGTGTACCTGGATCGCCTCGACCACGTGCTCGTCGAT
>DUUT01000124.1 GCA_012841405.1 Chloroflexota bacterium | reverse complement strand
GCATCGTCATCCTCCGGCGATGCCTCCTCCGACACAGCAGGCGCGGCGGCTGTGGACGGTGGGCTCGTCATCCGTTCGAGGAGGCGAATGATCGTATCCCTCCGCGTCTCCGTGTCGGCCTGCTCATAGCCCGCCAGTGCCTCCAACACGGCATCTACCGGGAGCGGGTGCGCGTCAGGTGGCTCGTCACGCGCCTCCTTCTCCCAGTAAGAGAGAAAGCGCTGCAGCCCGCCGATGACGGCGCGATCCTGGCAGCCGTGCTCGCACTCGAGAGTGAGTATTCGCCTGAGTTTGTCGTATGCCGATGCCATTCACGTTGCCTTGTTGGTGTGGCCCTTCAGTTGGCCATTTACGGGTTCAGTTGTCACAGACCACCACGCCCAGACACCGCGGTCCGGCGTAGGCGCTGAACGTGGGGCCGATGATGTGCTCACCCACTGTCTGGCCGGGGTACAACTGCTCGACCTGCGACTTGATCTCGCTCGCCCCCGGGATGAGCCCGGTGTGGAGCACGTCGACGACCGTCACCTTGGGAAACTCGGCCACGAACTCGAAGAGGCGCTCGACGGGCGTGCCGCGATTGCGCATGCGCTGCACCGCAGTGATCTCGCCCTCCTCGATCATGAGCAACGGCTCGACGCCCGAGGAGCTCCCTAGGGTTGCCCACGATTGGTCATACAGGCGGTTGCGCTGCAGGTGATCCAGCGTCTCGGCGTAGAAGGCAAAGTAGATGCGCGAGATGGCACCGCGCACCAACCGCACGACCTCGGCGCTGCTGGCGCCCGCACAGGCGGCCCTGGCCGCATCCGCCACCAGTATCCCCAACGCCCGGGAGGCGAGCTGGGAATCGATCACCTGGATGTTCATGCGCCCCAACAAGCCGGTGCGCCCCTGCATGGCGGCGCGCACGGTGTTGTTGAGGCTCCCCGAGACGGTGATGGTGACGATATCGTTCGTCTCGCGCCCCAGGCGCCGATAGACGCGGGCGAACTCGTCCGCCGTGGGGGTGAGCACCGTCGGCGACGCGTTCGCCTCGGCCAAGGTATGGTAGAACTCGGGTGTGCGCAGTTCAGGTCCATCCACCATCACCTCCGTCCCCAGCCGGATACGCATGGGCACGACGGTGATGTTTAACGCTTCCACGATCTCTGGGCAGAGCTCCGCGGTGCTATCGGTAACGATACGGGTGATGCTCATGCAGTGGACTCCTCCAGCACCCAGCCTTACTCAACAGATAGGATGTAGTAATAGTGCGCCTGGCCACCGTTGAGCACCTCCACCTCCAGGTCGGGATAGCTCGTGTGGATGGTCTCGGCCAACGCTTCAGCTTCTTGCGACGACACATCCTCACCATAGTACATGGTGAGGATCTCGTAATTCGCCGGACCGATGCGCTCGAGGACCTGACGCATCACCGTGGCGACATCGGATCCAACGTCCGTGAGGTCGCCGTTCAGCAGCCCGATGATTTGCCCCTCCTCGATGGAGAGACCATTGACCTGCACTGAGCGGACCGCCCGGGTGATCTCGGCTGTCTGCACCTGATTGCTGGCATCGAGCATGAGCTGGGCATTCGTGGTGAGGTCCGCCTGATAGTTGTACGCCAGGAGCGCCGCGATCCCCTGGGGGATGGTCCGCGTGGGCACGACGACGACCTTTTTGCTGGCCAGCTCGGCCGCCTGCCGGGCGGCGAGCACCACGTTGCGGTTGTTGGGCAGTACGATGGCCTGTGGACAGGAAGAGCTCTCCACCGCCGAGAGCAGGTCCTGAATGCTCGGGTTCATCGTCTGACCGCCGAGCACAATACTCGAGACCCCGAGGCTCTCAAAGACGCGCTCGAGCCCCTCTCCCGAGACGACGGCGATCACACAGGTATCGGTGCCATCATCGTGCGGAGAGGGCTCGATCAGGGGCGCCGAGCTCACCGGCGTCGCCGGCGTGGCCGACGCATCGGCCTCCTGGCGGAACGCCTCGTACTGCTCTTGCATGTTCTCGATAATGATCGCAGTGAGTTGCCCCTGACTGATGCCATAGTCCAGCACCTTGCCAGGAAAGTCGCTGTGCACGTGCACCTTGACGGTCGAGGCATCCCCCACCACCAACACCGAATCTCCCATGGAGGAGATGTGCTCGCGGATGGCGTCGACATCCAGATTCTCCCCCAGAATCACGAACTGGGTGTCATAGTTATAGTCGCCGTCGACCGCGTGCAGGTGCTCGGCCATCGTCGTCGCCGCCACGGCGGCGAGCTCGATCGTCTCGCCCAAGACATGGCGCAGCGCCCCCTCGAGGAGATAGGTGTAGCCCTGCGCACCCGCGTCGACCACGCCGGCGGCCGCCAACACCGGCAGCAGCGTGGGCGTGCGCGCCAGAGAGGCCTGAGCGCCAGACACGGCTTCTGCCAACACCTCCTTCACGTCCCCCCCGGCGTCTGCCGCCCGCTGTGCCGCCTCGGCGGCCTCTCGCGCCACGGTGAGGATCGTGCCCTCGACGGGCTTCATGACCCCCTTGTAGGCCGTGTTCGCGCCTTCGGCGAACGCCGCCGCGAGCTCCTGGGGGCCTATCGTCTCGAGATCGTCCAGCGCCCGCGAAAAACCACGCATGATCTGCGACAGGATGACGCCCGAGTTGCCGCGCGCGCCCATCAGGGCACCGTGAGCCACCACGCGCGCCAGTTCCGAGACGGAACGATAGGGCTTGTTGCCCGCCTCGTTCAGCGCCGCACGCATGGTAAGGGACATGTTCGTACCCGTGTCGCCATCCGGCACCGGAAAGACATTCAGCGCGTTCACGGCTGCGACGTGAGCGTCCAGCCAGGCGCTTCCGGCTTGCAGACAGCGCAAGAGGTGATCGCCGTCGCACCCCAGGCTCCGCGTACGGGGCGCTGAGGGCTGATCGGGCTGTTCAGTCGAAGTATGGTGTTGGCCCATGGTGTGCAATGTCGCCTCTATCGACCTGACGATTTGACTCGACGGACTGCTGGAAGGACCGGGGAGCTAGTCCTTGTTGCTGACGCGCAGTCCCTGTACGTGGACGTTCACTTCGGCCACCTGCATCCCCAGGGCGCGCTCGACGCTAAACTTGACGCTCTCCATCATGTTCTGTGCTACTTCAGAGATGCGCGTGCCGTACTCAATGACCACATAGAGGTCGATGGAGATGCGGTGATCGTTCACGCGAACCTCGATCCCTCGGTGCGAGTTGTCCCGCTGCAGGATCTCGGCGACCTCATCCCGTAGGGTGGCTGCCGACATGCCAACCACACCATAGCAACTCAGCACGGCCTCCGCGGCGATGCTGGCGATGGCTCGGGGTGACACCTCGATCTTGCCAGAAACCGGATATTCGCTCATTGATGGTCTCCTCGCCGCCGGTTTTGCCTTCGGTTTTGCAGATAGTGTCGTCTATGGTATCATAACCGACGCGTTCAAGCCAAACAGTGCGGGCCAACCATCGCGGCCCGATTCGGAAAGGGGTATACCGAATGGCCAAGTGTGAGATCTGTGGCAAGGGCCCGCAGTTCGGGCACAACGTCAGCCACTCCAAGCGGCGCACGAACCGTCGCTGGCTGCCCAACATCCAGACGGCGAGGCTCGAGATCGACGGCCGCGTCCGGAAGGTCAAGCTGTGTACCCGCTGCCTGCGGACCCTCCACAAGACCAAGGCCTAACGCCGGCACTAGCCAGACAGAGTGCGGCCAGCCCACCGGGGCTGGCCGCTTGGCTTCCTGGTGGCCCCGCATCACAGCAGCGCCCTTAAGCGGCGCATGGCCTCCGCCACGCCACCCTCCGCCCCAAACACGGCCGAGCCCATCACCAGCACATCGGCGCCCGCCGACACGATCTCGGGGATGGTCTCCTCGTTGATGCCACCGTCCACTTCGATGGCACACCCCTCCAACCCACGTTCGTCCAGCATGCGGCGCAGGCGCCGCACCCGGTCGGGTGACGATGGGATCATTTCCTGCCCGCCAAAGCCGGGGTTTACCGTCATCAGCAGGATGAGGTCCACCTGATCCAGCACCTCTTCGAGCGTCACCAGCGGTGTGGCCGGGTTCAGCGTCACCGAGGGCCGTGCACCCGCCTCACGAATCTGCGCCAACGTGCGGTTCAGGTGCGGGCACGTCTCCACGTGGACGGTGATAAGGTCCGCCCCCGCCTGCGCAAAGGCATCGATGTGGCGCTCCGGCTCAACGATCATCAGGTGCACGTGCAGCGGCAGCCGTGTCACCGGGCGAAGCGCGCGCACCACGAGCGGTCCGACGGTGATATTGGGCACGAAGCGCCCATCCATCACATCGATGTGGATATAATCCGCTCCGGCGTGCTCCGCCGCAGCGACCTCCTCGCCGAGCCGGCCGAAATCCGCCGAGAGGATCGACGGTGCAATGCGCACCCGTCGCCATGACGCCATGCGTCCGCTACTCCTGTCTCTAGGGTATATCACCAGGGCCGCCGTCTGGAGCCATGGCTCTCACCGCGGAACGTCTGCGACGTACTGCCCACAGAGCTGCCCACAGCCCGCCTGCACATCGACGCCGCGTCGCTGGCGGATCGTCACCGGCACCCCCGCCCGCTGGAGTCCCTGCGCAAAGCGCGCGACGCGCGCGGGGGGTGATGGCTCATAGGCACACCCCGCAGTGGGGTTGAGCGGAATCACGTTCACGTGGCACATCAAGCCGCTGAGCAGCTCGGCGGTGCGCCGCGCGTGACGATCCGTGTCGTTCACCCCATCGATCAGCGTGTACTCCATCGTGACCCGCCGCCCCGTCGAGGCCACATACTGCTGGCATGCCGCCAGGAGCTCCTTGAGCGGGTAGCGGCGGTTGAGCGGCACGAGGGTATCACGCAGGGCGTCATCTGGGGCATGGAGCGAGACCGCCAGCCCCACGCCGTGCAGCTCGGCGGCCATGGCGAGCACGCCGGGCACGACACCTGCCGTCGAGATGGTAAAGCGTCGTGCGCCCAACCGCAGGCCGTCCGCATCGTTCAGGTTGCGAATGGCGCGCCATACAGCCTCACGATTCAGGAGGGGCTCGCCCATGCCCATGAACACCACGTTGGTCACATGGGCACCAGCGGCGCGCAGGGTGCGCTCAAAGTGCAGCACTTGGGCGCTGATCTCGCCCGGCGTCAGGTCACGCCTCCGCCCCTGCTGGCCGGTGGCACAGAACGCGCACCCGATGGGACAGCCCACTTGCGACGAGACGCATACCGTGTGCCGCTCTCCGGGCTCGTCCTCATCGCCGTAGTGCATCAACACCGCCTCGATGGCGGCGCCATCGGCCAGGCCAAACAGCACCTTGTGCGTCAGCCCGTCCTCAGAATCGATCTGCTGGAGCGGCTCCAGCCCACCGACGATCGTCTCGGCCGCGAGGCGCTGGCGCAACGTCGCCGGCAGGTTGGCCATCGCCTGTGGGTCCTGCGCCCCCTGTCGGTACAGCCAGTGCCAGATCTGGTCCGCCCGATAGCGTGGGGCGCCCCACGCCCGCACGAGGCGCTCCAGCTCGTCTCGCGTCAGGCTCAAGAGGTCGACCACGCGGTCACCACGCCCTTCCTCGGCCACCTAGTCGCGCCGCCGTCCGCCGAGGATGAACAGGTAGTACAGGATGGTCGACAACGCCTGGGCCGTTGCCGCCACGTAGGTGAGCGCCGCGGCGGAGAGCACCTGGCGCACGCCCTTTTCGTCCGCGCCGGTGAGCAGCCCACTCCGCTGGAGCATCGCCACCGCGCGGTTACTCGCGTTATACTCGACGGGCAGCGTCACCAACGAGAACACCAGGGTGCCCGAGAAGAGGAGCAGGCCGACGAGCGACAGGTTGGGAATCGGCAGGAACAGGCCGGCCATAAAGATGATGGGGCCGAGCCAGGACCCGATCTGTACCGCCGGAACGAGGCCCGCGCGTAGCCTCATCGGCCCATAGTTCACCGCATCCTGCACGGCGTGCCCGACTTCGTGGGCGACAATCCCCAAACTGGCGACAGTGGCCGAACGCGCTACCGCAGGGGAGAGGAACAGGGCCTTCCGCCGTGGGTCGTAATGGTCCGTGAGCTGCCCGGGCGTCTCATGCACCGACACGTTGTAGAGGCCGTTCGCCTCAAGAAGCCGACGCGCCGCCTCGTAACCTGCCATACCGCGCGCGTTGCGCACCTGCAGGTACTTTTGATAGGATGAGCGTACCCGGTACTGTGCATACAGCCCCAGAATGAGGGCCGGCAAGGCAAATAGATAGTATCTTGGATCAAATACTGGGAAGAACATTGCCGTAACCTACTCCGTCACAACTACATCCAAGCAGGATCCTGCCTAAGTATAGCGATCGCGGCAGGAACTGTAAAGACGTGTCCGAGGCCGATGATCGTGGACGTAGATGTGACAGAGGTGGCCGGTGGTCGGCGGCAACGTGTGCGCCATGGTGCTACCCGCGCTACCCGCCACCCGTCCGACTGCGATCGGTCAACTCCCCAGCGCCCGGCGCCAGGCCTCCACCAGGGCGGGAAGATCATCAAAGGTCAGGTCCGGCGGCGCCTCAAAGGCGGCGGCCTCCTCGGCGCTCGAGATACCCGTCAGCACCATGATGGTGGTGATGCCGGCTCGCTTGCCGCCCAGGATGTCGGTATCCAGGCGATCGCCCAGGATGGCCGTCTCGTGGCGGGATGCGCCCAGAGCGTTCAGCGCTTGGTCAAAGATGATCGGCTCGGGCTTGCCGACGACGAGTGGCTCCACGTCCGTGGCGGCGACCAGCGCCGCCAGCAGGCTACCCGCCCCTGGGATGATGTCCTTCTCCAGCGGGTACGTCTTGTCACCATTCGTGCCGATAAAGGTGGCACCATCACGGATGGCCAGGCACGCCGTCTTGAGCTTCTCAAAGGTGATCCCTTTGTCCCAACCACATACCACATACTCGGCGTTGCGCCCCGCGATCACGAACCCGCGCTGCTCCAGTGCATCGATCAGCGCGGCCTCTCCGACCACGTTGACCCGCGTGCCCGCCGGCGCCAGCGTGGACAGGTACGCGGCCGTCGCGCCCCCGGAGGTCATGACCGCGCTCTCGGGAACATGGATACCCATGGATCCCAACCGGGCCACGAACTGGGCGGGTGTGAGGGTCGAGTTGTTGGTGACCAGCAGGTACTGAATACCATGCTCTTCACAGAAGGCGATCAGCTCCGGGCCACCGGGCAGTCCGGTCTGCCCCCGGTAGAGGACGCCATCCATATCGATGAGGAGGTATCGAATCGACGCGAGCGAGACGGGCATAACGAGCTCTCCGTAAGGGATTGAGGTGTGCGTGCCAGGCCAAACTCGAGCGTCGATTATACCACAGGGTGCCCGGAGGGCACAGAAGCGCTCCGTAGCGCCCCACGATTCGGCGCGGCCGGGGCCATCTCAGCCTTCCGGAAGGCGTTCCTCTGGAACGCGTTATTTTGAACTCGGCCCGGGCATGCCTATCATAGAGTGAGTGGGGTGATCCCCGGAGCGACCGCCCCGCCGTGGTGCGATCGCCAGCGATCGAGAGGATAGCTATGTCGAGCAATATCATCGACGCGCGCGGACTCCCCTGTCCGCAGCCCGTCATCCTGACGCGTAACGCCATGCGCGCCGCTGACGAGGTGACCACGCTGGTTACGAGCGCCGATCAGGTGGCCAATGTCCGCCGCCTGGCAGAGAAGGCGGGTTGGCACGTGACCGTCGCCGAGGCGGAGGGCGGCTTTGCGCTACACCTACGCCGCGGAGCGCAGCCCCCCACGGCCACCCCAGAGCCGGCTCTCGCGTCCACGGCTCAGGGCGGCTCTTCGCCTACTATCGTCGTGGTGCCATCGGACCAGATGGGGCGTGGCGAGCCCGAGCTGGGCGGCGTGCTGCTGCGCGCCTTTTTCCACGCCCTCACCGAGATGGAGGAGGGCCTGCCGCAGGCCATCGTGCTGTATAACAGCGGTGTCCGATTGGCAGTGCAAGACTCTCCCATCGTCGATGATCTCTGCGCCCTGGCGACACGAGGCATCGAGGTGCTCGTCTGCGGCACATGCCTCAGCTACTATCACCTACGCGACCAGGTCGCGGTGGGGGTGGTCTCAAACATGTACACCATCGCCGAGATGCTGCTTCGCGCGGGAAACGTGGTGACGCTGTGATGCCCGACGTGCCGCCCAACACACCCGTACATGGCGTGGTGCTCGTCCCCTCGGTGAGCCATTCGCTGCGCGCCGAAAAGGTCTTGAGCCAGGCGGGCTTCCAGGTCAAGCTAATCCCCACGCCTCGCCAGCTGAGTTCCGACTGTGGCACCGCCATTCGCTTTCCCTGGGCGGCGCGCGACGCGGTACAGCGCGCCCTCGATGACGCCGGCCTGGCGTACGATCGCATCGTCGCGCTACGTTGACGTGCGATGCCGCGCATCGCTCGTCGCGCAATGCGCGCCGCCACCACACCATGAAGGAGCGCCACCATGAATCTCGGCAACTATCGTCTCGTCGACCTGACCCACATCATCGAGCCGGACGTAGGTGCCCGGCCGGTGCACATCGAGCGCGTGCCAGCCCCAGAGGCGGTGCCCGATGGGATGTGGTACATCATGCATCGCGTGGACATGCACCTGAACCACGTGGGCACCCACATCGAGACCCCCTATCACGTCCGCCCGGATGGCAAGGACGTCGCCACGGTCCCTCTGTCTAGCCTGTGCGGTGAGGCGGTGGTGCTCGATCTGACCTCCGTGCCGGGAGGCGGTGTGGTCTCGCTCGAGGATGTCCAGTCGGCAGCAGAGAGGGTCGGAGGCATTCGCCGAGGCGATATCGTCCTGGCGCGCTTTGATTATGACGACGCGCCCACGTCGAACCGCAACTTTGCGGCCGAAGCCATCGCCTACCTGGTCGACGCCGGGATGAAGATGATGGGCGTCGACCTCCCTGGAATTGAGCTACCGCGCACCGACCCGCGAGCCATCAGCCAGCACAATCACCACCAGCTGCTGGATAACGACATCTGCCTCATCGAGCGCGTGGCAAACCTCGCAGCTCTGCACAAGCCGCGTGTTTTTGTCTTTGCCGCGCCGGTGCCCATCCGCGGCTTGGACAGCTTGCCCATCCGTATGATCGCGTTGGAGGAAGCCTGACCGCCCGCGCAGGAGAGGGGTCGTCGCCGTCCCTCGTTGGCGCCGCGCGTGGCCCAGCGAGGGACGGCCTCTTTCAGCCCGACTACCAGGGAGGCAACATGGCATCCGATTCCACGACGGACCTCTGGAGTGAGCTGCGCCTGCCAGCCAAGCCGGTGATCGCAATCCTCATCGGCCTTGGGTGTGTGCTCGCCTTGGTGGAACAGCTTCCCTGGGCGGTAGCGCCAACCACTGACTGGATGCTGGCGGTCATGGCCCTCTCCGCGGCGGCGTGGCGCCTCGACAACTGGCACCCCCTTGCCGGGCGGTGGGGCGTCGTCGCAGCCGTAACTGTCTCGTTCTATCTGCTGGCGTCTTGGTATCAGGTGCCATGTGCGTTGACACTCCTAGCGTTGCCCGTCGCACTGGCGGCGGCGCTCATCAGCCTGCCCGCCGCCGCGGCCACGGCGGTCGCCGAGAGCGCCGTGCTCCTGTGGATGGCCACGACTGCCACGACGGCCATCGACCTGGCGCCTCTGGGCGTTGCGGCGGTGGCCGTCTGGGCGAGTTGGGGAATCATGATCGCCGTCTATCAGCCGGTTGGGCAGCTAGCCCAGTGGTCATGGGAGAATACACGCCGTGCCCAGCGCCTGCTCGATGAGGCGCGTCGCCGTCAAGGTGAACTGAACCAGGCACTCGATGACCTCGCGCACCTCAACCGCCAACTCGCCCTGACTACCCAAAAACTCGATCAGATGCGTTTCGTGGCCGAACAGGCGAACAAAGCAAAAGCCGATTTCGTCGCCAAGGTGAGTCACGAGTTGCGCACGCCGCTCAACATGATCGTCGGATTTGGCGAAATGATCCTCGAGGCTCCCACCGCCTACGGCGAACGCATCCCCCCCGCCCTGCTGGCCGATCTCGAGGTCATCCTGCGGAACAGCCAGCACCTCTCAGAGCTCATCGACGACGTCCTGGATTTGAGCCAGGTCGAGGCCGATCAGATGGCATTGACGCGCGAGTACGTGGCATTGCCCGAGATCGTCGATGCCGCCGTCACCGCTGTGCGCCCGCTGTACGAGTCCAAAGAGCTCTACCTGCGCTGCGACGTGGCAGAGGATCTGCCACCAGTGTACTGCGACCGCACGCGCATCCGTGAGGTCATCCTCAACCTGCTCAGCAATGCCGGCCGCTTCACGGAGCGCGGCGGGGTGACGCTGCGCGTTTGGCACGAGACGGGTGACGCATACATCTCTGTAACGGATACCGGCCCGGGAATTGATCCGGCGGACGCTGGAAGGCTATTCCGTCCCTTCCAGCAACTGGAGGACCCGTTGCGCAGGCGTCACGGGGGGAGTGGCTTGGGGCTGGCGATCAGCAAGAGCTTTGTGGAGCTGCACGGAGGGCGCATGTGGGTGCAGAGCGCGGTGGGGCAGGGGACCACCTTCACGCTCCGCGTTCCCATTGCACCCGTGGCGCCCATCGAGGCTGACGCAATACGCTGGATCGACCCCACCTGGGAGTACCGCCAGCGCTCTACGCGACCGGCATTGCCCGAGGGGGACGTGCAGCGCAGGTTCGTGGTCCTCGAAGAGGGGGATGCCCTGCAACACCTACTGCGCCGCTACCTCGATGACGTCGAAGTGGTGGCCGTCGAGAGCCATAGAGCCATGAGGAGGCACTCGTCGAACTCGCTCGAACGCCCGCCCAGGCACTCCTGGTGAACGTCCCCTCGGTCGCAGAAACACTGGGGCGCCTGACGAGCAGTGAGATGCCCAACGGGACCCCGGTGATCGTGGCGTCGATTCCGGAGCGCAACGCCGTCGATAGACTCGATGTCGCCGACTACTTGCTCAAGCCGATCTCGCGCCAGACCCTGCTGGCGACCGTTGGGCGCTTGGCGCCCAAAGGCGGCACCGTCATGATCGTGGATGACGAGCGCGACGCACTGCGTCTCTTCTGGCGGGTGCTCGCCTCGGCCGAGCAGGGGTACAAGGTC
>DUUT01000123.1 GCA_012841405.1 Chloroflexota bacterium | reverse complement strand
GGCGACCCGCCGTCGTGGCTCGGGCGGGTGCGCCGTTGGACGCGCCGCCAGGCGCGGCACCTGTGGCCTGGGGGCGCGGCGGACATCGTCCTGTGGGGCGTGCTCCTCGGGGCGCTGGGATTCCTGAATACCTGGGACATGCCCATCTATGTGGGGCTCTTTGTCGTGGCCTATGCGCTGCGTCGCTGGGTGGCCCAGCCTTCGGCGCCGCGCGCCTGGCTCGCGGATACCGTGATCATGGGGGGGCTCCTGGGAGCGCTGTGCATCGGCCTCTACCTGCCCTTCTTCATCAGCTTGCGCTCACAGGCGTCCGGCCTCGGGTGGGTGGGAGAGATCAAGACGCGGCCTCACCAGTACCTGCTCATGTTTGGTGCCTTGCTCGTGCCCGTGGTGGGGTGGCTCGGTGTGCAGGCCGGCTGCTACCTGCGGCAGCCGTGGGAGGCGCGCCACCTCCCGCTGGGCGCCGAGATCGCCGTGGTGCTGTGCGGCGGGCTGATGGTCGCTTCCCTCGTGCGGGGGTGGTGGACGGCCGCCCTTGCCTTGGCCATCGCCATGGTCTCGGTGGCGTTGGCCTTGTGGGGGGCGCGGCCCGCGGCGGAGGACGCCCGCCCCACGCGCCTGGATGCCGGCTCGATTCTGGCGCTGCTGATGGTTGCCACGGGAGTACTGCTCACCGCGTTCACCGAGTTTGCCTTCCTGCGGGACACCTTTGGCACGCGCATGAACACGGTGTTCAAGTTCTACTACCAGGCGTGGGTACTGCTGGCCATCGGCGCCGCCTTTGGCATCCATGGGGTGATGGCGACGTGGCGCGAGGCGACGCCGGCCGGGCGCTCTGTGCGAATCGCCTGGGCGAGCGTGACGGTGCTCGTGGTGGTCGCAGGGTTCAGCTACACGGTGGCGGCGTCCGCCAGCAAGGCGAATGGCTTTCGCGGGACGCCGACGTTGGACGGCACGCGCCATGTGGCGGAGGCCCAGCCGGACGTCTACGGCGCCATCCAGTGGTTGCGGCGGAATGCCGGCACCGACGCCGTACTGCTCGAGGCCACCGGAGGGTCCTACTCGGAGTACAACTGGGTCTCGGCGCACAGTGGCGTGCCCACGCTCCTCGGCTGGGGGGGGCACGAGCTGCAGTGGCGCGGCAACTATGACGAGCCGGGACGTCGGGAGCCCGACATCGCCGCCATCTACCAGAGCAGCGATCTGGCCCGCAAGGCGGCGCTCCTCGACACGTACGGCATCGACTATGTCTATGTGGGCCCGCTGGAACGGGCCGCCTACCGGCTCACCGCCGTGCAGATCGACGCCCTGGACCGGCTGATGACGCGCGCCTATGAGAGCGGTGACGTCATCCTTTACGCACGCTGAGGCCGCAACGGCGGCCGCGTAGGGGGCTGCGCGCACCGCTGCCATCCTTGCCCGTCTGTCGTGTCATGGGGCAGGGTGGGGGAGTCTATGGTATAATCGAGACCGGCGCCGCGGCAGGCAGGCGGGAGTACGGACTATCCGGGGAGTGATGCAGAGGATCATGATCGTCGAGCAACGTGAGGCCATCGAGCGGGGGGTGACCGATGCCTGTCCCTGCTCCTGGCTCACCGTGGAGGTGGCGCTCTATGCTGGGCTCGCCATCCTCGCCCTGAGCGTGCGCCTCGCGGCGCTGGGGCGCTTTCCCCTCTCGCTGCCCGAGGCGGAGACGGCCGTCGCCGCCTGGCGGGCGGCGCAGGGGGATGCGTGGCGGCCCGAGGCCTACTCGCCACTCCTCTTTGACGCCAATCTGCTCCTCTTCTGGCTGACGCGCGCGACGGACGGCGCAGCTCGCCTGCTGCCCGCGCTGGTGGGCGCTGCGTTGGTGGTCGCCCCCTGGGCGGTCCGCCGCACCGTGGGGCGCACCGCCGCCTTGCTGATGGCGGCGCTGTTCGCCTTGGCCCCGAGCTGGGTCTATACCTCGCGCGCCAACGACTGGCCGATTGTCGCGGCGGCGAGCGTCGCCCTCCTCCTGGTGACGGTGGATCGCTATCTCCAGACGGGCGCAGCGTCCGATGCGCGTCGCGTCGCCGTCGCCCTGGGGCTGGCGTTGATGGCGGGGCCCGCGGTTGTCACCCCGCTGCTGGTGTTGGGCGCCCTCGGCGTCGTCTGGGCGCGACGCCACCCCATCCTCGGACCGGCGCGCCTGCGGGGCCTGGTTGTCGGGGCGGCGACGCCCACGAACCTCGCCCTGGTGGTGGGGGTGCTGGCCGCTGTAGGGAGTGCCCTCTGGGTGAACCCTGGCGGGATCGGCGCGGCGGCCAACCTGGTCTGGCGGTGGTTCGCCGATCTGGCGCCCGACGCGTCCGACAGGCCGTGGAGTGCGCTGCCGGTCGCGCTGCTGACGTACGAGTTCCTCACCATCGGGTTGGCCACCGTGGGGGCGGTGGCTGGTCTACGACGCCGCGAATCCCTCGATCAGTTTCTGGTGGCGTGGGCCGCCCTGGCGTTGGGCCTGGGCGTGCTCTTGGGGCATCGCGGTCCTCAGTGGGTGCTCGACGCCCTGCTTCCCCTGGTGGTGCTGGCGGGGCGCGGGGGGGCATACCTCTGGCGCACCCTGCGCGATGCGGTGACGTGGGCCGACGCCGTGGCCCTGGTGGTCGCCGTGGTGCTGGTGATCTTTGCCCTGCTCGAGCTCGCAGCCTGGATACACACCACGCAGCAGCCCTTCCTCATCTATGGGCTGTTCGTCATCGGTGTGCTGGTGCTGGCCTGGATAGGGTTCTACTGGTGGGGACAGCCGGTGCAGGCTGTGCGCGTCGGCGTGACAGTGCTCCTGCTCGTGGCCGTGGGGCTGACGGTGCGCACCACCACCGCCATCGCGTACCAGACGGCCCGCGACCCCCGCGAGCCCCTCGTGGGGCAGGCGATGGTGCCCCACGCCCGCGATATGGAGGCCTTCCTGACCCTCCTCTCCGATCGCACGACGGGCGATCAGCGCGCCCTCGACGTGGCCTATGACAGGGCGCTCGACCCCTGGGCGGGGTGGTACCTGCGCAGGTTCGCTGCGGCGCAAAGCGCAGCGGGGGTCGGCAGGGTGGGCACCCAGGCAACGGTCCTGGTCACCGGGCCCGACGGAGCGGATCCTGGCCTGGCGGGCTATGTGGGGCAGCGTTTCATCCTGACCGAGACGTGGCCCGCACAATCCCTGTCCCTTCGTGAGTACCTGCACTGGTTCCTCTATCGTGCGCCGGTGGGTGCCGTGGAGCGATCGTACCTCCACGTATGGGTGCAGGCCCCCGGCGACGCTCTAGCTATCCAAAGGACGAGTTCCACGCCATGAGTCGTGTCATGCCCTCGGAGCGGCCCGGTTTGCTCGACCGTCCCTTGTTCGGGACGGTGCGCATCACCTGGGGGACGGTGCTCTATGTTGCCCTCATTGCGATTATCCTACTGACGCGCCTGTGGGATCTTGGCTCCCGTGCCTACTCGCACGATGAGAGCATCCACGCCTGGGAGTCGTGGAAGCTGGCCACCGGCCAAGGGTACATCCACAGCCCGGTGTACCACGGCCCCTTTGCCTATCACCTGACGGCCCTGATCTTTGCCCTGTTTGGCGATAACGACGTCACCGGGAGGTTGGGGGCGGCCCTCTTTGGCATCGCGTTGACGATCCTGCCGTTGGGCCTGCGCAAGTGGCTGGGCAAGAAGGGGCTGCTGGCGACCACGCTGCTCATGGCGGTGTCACCGGCGCTCATGCACCGCAGCCGTTTCATTCGGCACGACCAGTTCAACCTCGTCTTTAACCTCGTGCTGTTCATCGCCATCCTGCACTACCTCGACAAGCGCAGGGTGCGCGACCTGTATATCGCCGCAGCCGCCCTCGCCCTGGGGTTCACCACCAAAGAGACGACCTTTATCACCTATTTCATCTTTGGCACCTTCCTGGCGTTGATGCTGCTGGCGCAATCGTGGCGCGAGCGCACCCGTCCCTGGGACGACTCGGCGCTGTTCGACGTGATCATCGTCATGGGTACGCTCATCCTACCGCTGGCATCGCCGCTGCCGATCAAGCTCTTGGGCGGCGACCCGGTGGACTATTCGCAGCAGGGCATCATCTTTTCCGGGGCGGTGTTCCTGGCGGTGCTGGGCATCTCGATCGCCATCGGCCTGTGGTGGAACTGGCGGCGTTGGGTGGTGTGCGCCGGCCTGTTCTACACCCTCTTTATCCTCTTTTTCACCACCATGCTCACCAACGGCAAGGGCTTTGCCACCGGCATGATCGGCTCGTTGGGCTATTGGCTGTCGCAGCAGGGGGAGCGGCGTGGCGGACAGCCCTGGTTCTACTACCTCGTCCTGATGCCGCTGTACGAGTTCCTGCCCCTCATCCTGGGCATGGCGGGGACCGTGGTGCACGCCCTCGGGTTGGCCCGCGGCACCGAGGCGTCGGCGAATGCCGTGATGAGCGTCGAGCCGTCCGCACAGCCGGCGAACCCGGCGGCAAATCCGACGGCGAATCCAGCGGCGAATCCGGCCGTGCGTTCCCGCACCCCGGTGCCGTTCGTGCCCTTTGTGATCTATTGGACCTGGATGGCGCTGTTCATCTACAGCTGGGCCGGCGAAAAGATGCCCTGGCTGACGATGCAGCTCGTCATTCCGCTGCATCTCCTCGCCGGGTGGACCCTGGGGCGCTTGCTGGATGCCGACTGGCGGGGGATTCGCGAGCGGGGCGGGCTGTGGCTCCTCCTGCTGGTGCCTCTGTTCGTCTACGTCCTCGCGCGGCTCGTCGACGTACGCCCGTCGAGCGACACGAGCATCGAGGCGCTGAACGCCACCATGGGGTGGGTGACGGCGCTGGTGGTGGGGTTGCTGGTGGCGGTGGCCATCGCTGCCATCGCGCGGCGTCTGACGCGCACCGACGCCTGGCGCATGGTGGCGCTGGGCGGGCTCGTGGTGTTGCTCGCCCTGACGGTGCGCTTTGCCTGGATGGCCACCTTTATCAACGCCGATCTGGCCAACGAGTTCCTCGTCTATGCCCAGGGGGCGCCAGACACGGCCCTCGTCGCGCGCGAGTTGGAGGACATGTCGCGCCGCCTCTACGGCGATCTCAGCATGAAGGTGGCCTACGACGATAGCTCGAGCTGGCCGTTCGTCTGGTATCTGCGCAACTTCTCCAATGCCCAATTCTATGGCAAGAGTCCTGGAGGCCCGATGGATGCCGAGGCGGTGATCGTCGGACCCGACAACGAATCGGCGGTCAAGCCCTTCCTGGGGAACCGCTACTACCGGCGGGACTATCGCCTCATCTGGTGGCCGAACCAGGATTGGTACATGAACATGACGCCCCAGTCCCTCTGGCGGGACATCACGAGCCCCGAAGGACGCCAAAAGCTGTGGGACGTGGTGTTCTATCGCCAGCACGAGCGGCCGCTCACCGATTGGTACCACGTGCACAAGTTTGCGCTGTACGTGCGGCGCGACGTGGCGCAGCAGCTGTGGGACTATGGCCCCGAGGTGCTGACGGCGGGGCAGACGCTGCCCGAGGACGCGTACCTCGAGCGGTGGCGCCAGCGGGCGGCGGCCACCACCTGGGGCGCGCAGGGCTCTGCGCTGGGACTGTTCAATGCCCCCAAGGGATTGGCCGTGGACGTTGCGGGCAACGTCTATGTCGCCGACAGCCAGAACCATCGCATCCAGGTGTTCGACGCGAACGGGCTGTTCCTACGCGAGTGGGGCGGCCAGGGGAGCGATGTCGGCCGCTTCAGCGAGCCGTGGGGCGTGGCGGTATCGCCCGAGGGCGAGGTGGCCGTGGCGGACACGTGGAATCATCGCATCCAGATCTTTGACACCGAGGGCAACTGGCTGCGGTCGTGGGGCGCGTTTGGTGAGGCGGATGCCCGCGGAGCGGGCACGCTGCTGTACGGCCCGCGCGACGTCGTCTATGATGCCGAGGGCAACCTCTATGTTAGCGACACGGGCAACAAGCGCGTCATCAAGTACGACGGTGAGGGCACGGTGCTCGCCATTGTCGGCGGCCTGGGCGCCGAGCCGGGGCAGATGCAGGAGCCGGTCGGCCTGGCCTTGGACGCCGAGGGGCGGCTCTACGTGGCCGACACGTGGAACCGGCGCATCCAGGTCTTTGATGCCGATCTCGCGTTTGAGCGCGAGTGGCCGGTGGTTGCCTGGGACGGCATGTCGGTGGTCAACAAGCCCTACCTCGCCGTGGACGACGGGCGCGTCTATGTGACCGATCCCGAGGGCTATCGCGTCATCGCCTACGATGGTGACGGTGCGGTGCAGGATGTCTGGGGCCAGTACGGCTCTGATCCGAGCGCGCTGAACCTGCCCACGGGCATCGCCGTGGACGCCGAGGGACGCGTGTTGGTGGCCGATTCGGACAACCACCGCGTCGTCGTCTATACGCCGCAGCGAGGATGAACGCCTGTTGGCACAACTGATGTGCGACGCTGCGACCAAGATCGCTCTCCCGTCTGGAGGCGAGTGTCCTGATGGCGGATCTTCCGGAGGGGATGGCCACGCTGCGAGCGGAGTGACCGGGAACGAAGCATGTTTGATGCGATACGGGCAGTGCTGTTCGATTTCGATGGCACGCTGATCCAGCAGACGATTGATTTCGGCGCCATGCGCCACCGCGTGCTGCAGGTGGTGGAGCGTCATGGGCTCGATGCGGCGCCCTATGCCACCATGCACGTGCTGGAGCTCATTGAGCGCGTGGAAACGCGCCTCGACGCCACGTGCGCTGGCGCTGGCGGGTGTTTTGCGGAGGAGGCGCACGCCGTCGTCACGGCGGTCGAGCTGGCCGCGGCGGAAGGCGCCGAGCCGTTCGCTGGCGTACCCGAGCTCCTCCTCTGGCTGCGCGATGCCGGCTACCGGGTGGGAATCGTGACGCGCAACTGCCGGTTGGCGGTGGAGCGCGTGCTGGCGCGTCGGCCTCTGGCGCGCGACGTGCTGCTGACGCGCGATGATGTGGCCCGGGTCAAGCCCGATCCGGAGCATCTCCTGGTCGCGCTGGAGCGCCTTGGCGTGCCGCCGGAGGATGCCGTCATGTGCGGCGACCACCCCATGGACGTGATGGCCGGTAAGCGGGCGGGCACCGCCACGGTGGGCATCCTCTCGGCGGCCCTTTCGGCTGACGGTTTTGCCGGCGTTGGTCCCGACCTGGTGCTCCCTTCGGTGGTCGACCTAGCGCCCTACCTGCGCCAGCGTCGTCTCCAGGCTCCCGATGGTCGGGCGGACGGTTGCCGCGGATCGCTCGGCATCCCGGATGGCGATTGACAGCGTGTCACAGGAAGGGGTTGCACCGCGTGACGCACTGCGCTATGGTCCTGCCGCGCTCGAGCGGAGGATCGGCGCTGGGAAGGCGGTGGACATGCTGCGCGCTCTGCAGGAGAGGGGCATCACACCGGAGGCCGCCGCCACGCTGAGCGCGGCAGCGCGCCGACAGGATCGCGCGCCGAGTGCCGGGCGATGGCGAGATGCCCGCGCATAGGGCCGCGTACGAGAGGCTGATGAACCGCGCGCAAGCGGCGAACGGCTGAGGACGCACACACCACATGGGCGGGCCACGGGGCCCGCAACCGGGGAGAGCCATGGCGCGATACGAGGTGCGATTGGCGGGGGAGGGGGGCCAGGGGATGATCCTGGCCGGGTTGATCCTGGCTGAGGCGGCGGTGATGTACGATCACAAGAACGCCTGCCAGACCCAGTCCTATGGTCCGGAGGCCCGCGGCGGGGCCAGCAAGTCTGAGGTGGTCATCGACGAAGACGAGATCGACTACCCAAAGGTCATCGCCGCCGACGTGCTCCTGGCGATGAACCAGGAGGGGTGCGACACGTACTATCCCGATCTCAAGCCCGATGGTACCCTGATCGTCGACGCCGTTCACGTGCGCCGCGTGCCGACGAGCCGCGCCTACTGTGTGCCCATCACTGCCATTGCCGAGGAGACGACGGGGCGCAGCATCACGGCGAACGTCGTGGGGTTGGGCCTGCTCGTCGGGCTGACGGGCGTCGTGTCCCGCGAGGCGTTACGCTCGGCGGTGGCGGCGCGGGCGCCGCGCGGCACCGAGGAGCTGAACCTCCAGGCGCTGGCTGCGGGCTTGGAGGCGGCTGAGGCGCTGCTTCGCGAGCACGAGCGCGGCGGTGAGGACGTCGCGCCATGAGCGAGACCCACGATCCCCAGCGCGTCGAGGTGCTCGCCACCGAGCGCATCCACGATGACGGCTTTTTTGCCATCGACCGCGCGCGGCTTCGCCACGAGCGCTTTGGCGGGGGCATGACGGATCCGCTGGTGCGGCTGGTGTGCGATCGTGGCGATGCGGCGGCTGTGCTCCCCTACGACCGCACGCGTCGCGAGGTGGTGCTCGTGCAGCAGTTCCGCTATCCCGTCTATGGGCGCGGCGACGATCCCTGGATCTGGGAGATCATCGCCGGCGTGCAGGACGGGGGGCGCACCGCGGAGGAGGTGGCGCGCGCCGAGGCGATGGAGGAGGCGGGGCTCGACCTCACTGACCTGCGCCATATCCTGACGATGTATCTCAGCCCCGGGGGCAGCAACGAGCGGCTGCACCTCTTCTTGGCGCCGTATACGGAGGCGCAGCGCGTGGCGCCGGGTGGCGGGCTGGTAGAGGGCGGCGAGGACATTCGCGTGTGGGTGGTCGCACTCGATGAGGCGCTGGCCATGGTGCAGGATGGGCACATCGTCGACGCCAAGACGGTGGCGGCACTGCTCTACCTGCAGGCGATGTGGCACGAGCTCTGACGGCCTGCGCAGCGTCGCGACGCCCGCCGCGAACGCGGCGGGCTTTTGCTTCGGAGGGAGCATCCACGGCTCTAGAGGATAGGACGCCATGAACTCGAGAGCGGTGCGTGAGTGGTTGGCGGCAGAGCCCGTGTTCCGCGAGGCGGCTGTGTACCTGTGCCACCAGGGCATCGCCGTCTATCTCGTTGGCGGGACGGTGCGGGATCTGCTGGTGGGGCGCCCCAGCTATGACATGGATCTCGCGGTAGGGGGGGATGCCCTGGGGCTCGCTCGGCGCTTGGCCGATGCCATCGGCGGTGCCTTTGTGCCGATGGATCCCGCACGGGACGTGGCGCGGGTGGTGGTGCGCCGCACAGGCGAGGAGCGCCTCATCGACGTGGCGAGGCTCCGCGCCGGCACGATCGACGAGGACCTGCGGGCGCGGGATTACACCGCCAATGCTCTGGCCATCCCCCTCTGCAATCCGGAGCAGGGCGTCCTGGACCCTACCGGCGGCCGAGCCGATCTGGAGGCCCAGACGTTGCGGGCCACGCACGCCGGGGCCTTTGATGATGACCCGTTGCGGCTCTTGCGCGGGGTGCGCCTGCGGGCCGCCCTTGGCTGGAGCATCGCTCCCGAGACGGAGCGCCTCATGCGTACCTGGGCCCCCGCGCTGCGGCGCGTGTCGCCCGAGCGGGTGCGCGACGAGCTGATGCAGATCCTCGCGTTGGAGGATGCCGCTGACGGGCTGGCCTACGCGCACGCGCTGGGCCTCCTGACGCCGGCGCTTCCCCTCCTGGAGGGCGCGGCGCTGGATGTGGGCATTCGGAGGGTGGCGGCGCTCGAGCGCCTCGAGCCCCTCTGGTCGGCCAGCGGCGCGCCGCCGTCCGCCTTGCCGGACGTGCTCCGCCAGCACCTGCGCACCTACTGGCGCGAGGCGCTATCCGCTGGGCGCACGCGCTGGATGGTGACCAAGCTTGCGGCACTGCTCGAGCCGAGGCTCGATGTGGCGGGCTCGACCGCCGAGGGGCTGCGCCTCAGCGTGCGGGAGGTGCGCCTGGTGGCTGGTGCGGTGGAAGCGGCCCACCAGCTGCGCGAGGACGGCTGGACCGCACCTCCCTCGCCCCTGGCGATTTATCGCTACTTTCGCCGTGCCGGTGAAGCGGGGGTGGCCGGTGCGCTGCTGTCCTGGGCGGCAGCGGGCGGTGCGGACGAGGTGGTGCCTGGGGCCGTGACCAGTGCCCTCGTACGGGCCTGGTTCGAGGAGCACCGTCAGGTGGTGAATCCGCCGCCGCTGCTCACCGGCGGCGAGGTGATGGCCGAGCTGGGCCTCGCGCCGGGGCCCCGCGTTGGTCGGGCCCTCGAGGCGCTGCGCGAGGCCCAAGTCCAGGGCCTCGTGCGGACGGCCGCGGAGGCGCGGGCGTACCTGCGAGAAGCTGAGCGCGGCTAGGGCGAGCCGGATGAGGGGGCGCCTACCACTCATGCTCTCCCACGGTCTCGCGGACCTGAGGGCACGCGGTCTGTTGCCGCCCATCGTGTGGGCAGCTTACCCCCTGTGGGGCCTGGCGTACAAGGTACAAAGGGTTGGCGCCACTCAGGCGTCGTCCCGAGCGGAGCGAGGGACCTTGATGCAATACCTTTCAAATAACGAGGTGACATGGGGCGCTTCCTGTGGCACACTTGGTTTGCCGACCATTCGTGTGTCAGGAGGCGCCCCATGGGATTCACCTTACGCGCCATCGAG
>DUUT01000122.1 GCA_012841405.1 Chloroflexota bacterium | reverse complement strand
GGCGTGCATCGCCGCGGGTGCTCTGGGGGTTGGGGCCACCTTCTGGGCGCAGAGCACGACGGCGAACATCCGCAGCCTCACGGCCCTCTTCACCGCCCTCTGCGTGACGCTCCTGCTGCGCTGGGGGCACACGCGCCGCTGGCGCGGCCTGGCCCTCGCGGCGGCGGCCTTTGGCCTTGGCGTGGGCCACCACAGCTCCCTGGGCCTGCTGGCGCTCCCCTTCCTGGCCTACGTCGTGGTGACCGATCCGCGCCTCATCCGCCGTCCGCGGGAGTGGCTGCCCGCTGCCGGCGCCCTCGGCGCCACGTTCCTCGTGCTCCTCTACCTCCCGCTGCGCAGCGCCATGGGCACGCCCTTTGACCCCGCGCCGATCCGCACCATCGACGACTTCCTGGAGCACGTCCTGGCGACGGGCTTTCGCGGCGACATGCTCTACTATCGCACGGTGACGGACCTCGTCGCCCGGGGGCGCGTCGGGGCGCAGATCCTGCGGCTGCAGTTCGGGCCCATCGTCCTTACCGCCGCTGGCGCGGCCGTCGTGCGGCTGGCCGTGCACCCACCATGCGGCCACCATCGGCGCGCCCTCCTCCTCCTGGGGGGCGCCTGGCTCGTCAACGTGCTGGCGGCCCTCACCTACCGCGCCCCGCAGACGGTTGAGTACCTCATCCCCTCCTATGTGGCGTTGGCCCTCCTCCTGGGGCTGGGACTCGGCATGGCGCCCTCAGGGACACGCGCGCGGGCGCTGCGCGCCGGGGTGGTGGGCGTGCTCGCCGTGGCGGTGGCCACCACCGGCGCCCGCAACCTGCCGAGCATGCGTGCCCTCAGCGCCGACCACACGACCCGCGACGGCGCCGCCGGGCTGCTGGAGGCCGCCCCCGAGGGCGCCCTCATCCTGGCGGATTGGCACCACGCGACGCCCCTCTGGTACCTGCAGCGCGTCGAGGGGCTGCGCCCCGATGTGGCCGTGGAGTACGTCTACCCCGAGGGGGCGACGCCCAACGAGGCCGTCTGGCTGCGCCGCATCGACGAGGCCATCGACCGGCGCCCCGTGCTGGTGACGAACCGCTTCCTCGCCTTTGCCCACACCGACTATCGCTGGATCCCCTTCCAGGGCGCGTGGCTGGTGGCGGAGGGGCAGGGAAGCCCATCGCTCGCGGACCTTCCCGAGGGCGTGACGCCGCGCGAGGTACCCTTTGGCGACGAGCTGGCCCTCCTGGGGTACCGCCTGGCGGCGGATACCGTCGCGCCGGGCGGCACCGTCGAGCTGGAGGTGCACTGGCGGGTTCTGCGCTCGCCCACCCACGACTATACCGCCTTTGCCCAACTCCTCGGCCCCCAGGGGGTGGTGGGCCAGGGGGACCTCCCTCACCCGACGACGCGCTACCTGCCGGGCGAGGTGCGCGTGGACGCTTACCGCTTCCCCCTGCTGCTGCACACCCCCCCGGGCGAATATCGCCTCATCACGGGGTTCTATCACGCCACCGACAACGGCTGGACGCGGTTGCCGGCGCCGGAGGCGGACCACGCCGCGCTGGCCACGATCACCGTGCTTCCCGCCGACGCGCCCCCCGCCACGCGCCACCCCCTAGACCACGCCTTTGCTGGGGGGCTGCGCCTCGTGGGCGTCGATTATGACGCCAGCGTGCCGGGGCAGGGGCGCGTCTACCTCCACTGGCAGCGCGACGGTCTCGCGCCGCTGGACCGCGGCCCGTGGCGCGCGTCGTCGGAGGCGGCCACCGTACGCGCCGTGCGCAACGGGCAGGCGGTGGCGCAGGCAGC
>DUUT01000121.1 GCA_012841405.1 Chloroflexota bacterium | reverse complement strand
CGCCCGGCGCGGGCACCCGCTGCCGCGCGACGTCCTCCATGATGCCGCGCAACCCACGCGTGAGCAGCCGCCCATAGTCCGGCACGATGTGGCCGAACACCGAGCGGATGCTGAGCCCGCGCGCGGCGGCGCGGGTGCGCTCTTCGGGGGTCACATAGTCGGGGAAGCCGTGCTCATAGTGGGTGCGCGGCGCCTCGAGGGTCATCGAACCGGCAAAGAGCTGCCCGGCCCACAGGTCCGTGGGCATGACGCTCAGCTTGAGCGCGATGGCGCGGGCCTTGCGCACGGGCAAGGGATCACCCATGTATTGGCTGGCGATCGCCTGGGGACAGGTCCAGGGGACGGGCGGACGCTCCATGGCGGCGCGCACGCGACGGCGCAGGTCAACGACCCGCGCCGTATCCTCGCGCGCGACGATACGGCTCAGGATGTCGGTCATGACCCTCTCCGTGGTCTGGGGCGTGGGGCGCGGCGACGCTTCAGCCGCCGGCACGCTGGGCATAGTCGCGGCCGAGGATGACGAGAATATCAATGTCCGAGTGGCTGCCCGCCTCTCGGCGGACGTTCTCGGGGGCGACGCCGAGTTCCGCCGTCAGGGTTTCGACGGTGTAGGGCTTGTCGGCATAGATGACCAGCGCCGTGGTGTCATAGTCGAAACGGCTGGCGTTATCATAGAGCACCACGTTAAAGCCCTTGCCGCGCAGATGCGCGGCGGCGTCCTGCGCGAGCGAGCCCACCAGGGTGCCGTTCTGCAGCTCGATGCGCGCCGCCTCGTTGGCGAGTTGGGCGCCGACGATATTCGGGCGCGGCGATGCCTCGGGCGCTGGCGAGGGGAAGAGGTCCGCGACGAGGGCGTGGATCTTGTCCCACTGGGGCATCTCGACCATCGCCCCGTTGGGCGGCAGCACGGTGGTGGTGGTCATGGTGGCGTCGATGGTGCCCTGGCGGATGTTGGCCCGGTCGATGCGCTTGCCGATCTCGGCCAAGGCGAGGATCTCTTCGAGGGTCAGGTCCGTCTGCACCGAATCCCCCGCGAGCTTGATGAGCTTGGGGATACTGGCCAGCGAAAAGTCGAGGCTCAGCAGCTTGTCGCGCGCCGCCATCATGACGGCCTGCTGGCGCGCCATGCGATCGAAATCGCTGGTGCCGTGCCGCGAGCGCGCATACTGGAGCGCGGTGGCCCCGTCCATGTGCTCATGGAGGCCAGCCGGGATGTGCACCGTCATGTAGCCATAGTTGTCGTCGGGGTACCGTTCGTCGTGGATCGTCTCTTCCACGTTGATGGTCAAGCCCCCGATGGCGTCCACGAGCTTTTCAAAGCCGGTAAAGTTGATGCGCACATAGTAGTGGACGGGTACCCCGAGGGCCTCGGCGACGGTCTTTTTCGCCAGGGCCACCCCCCCGCCGGGGTAGTTGCGCACGTCTCCAGTCATGTGCGCCGTGTTGATCCGCCCCTCGCCGTAGCCGGGAATCGTCACGTACAGGTCGCGGGGGATGGAGAGGATGGCCGCCGAGTTGGTGGCCGGGTCGATGGAGACGAGGATCATCGTATCCGTGCGCCAGGGGCCGGCCTCGTCCCCGCGTTGATCGATGCCCAGGAGGAGGATATTGGCGCGCTCCTTGGCGTTGACGAGGTCGGGCAGCTCCTGCTCCGAGCTGCGCCCTGGGGGCAGGGAACGGGCGACGACGACGTTCTCGGCAAAGGGCAGGGGGGCACTGGCGACGAGGGCGCGCACGGTGCTAAAGAAAAAGTACCCCGAGTACAGGGCGCCCGACACGATGAGTACCAAGACGAAAGACACAAGCGCCTTTTTCACACCGCTTCCACTTGTGTTCTCGTGCCGCATGACAGTATCCTCGATCAAAAGTCGGAGACCGATTATAGCATCGCTCGAGTGGGCAGACAAGGTGATGCGGCGCCGCCGAGCGGGCTTCTCTAGAGACGGACGCGGCGCCGCCAGGGTTCCCCTGATCCGCCCCTACGTCCGATGGAGCCCCAGGACGCGCCCCAGGGCGTACCCCCGACGGCTCTCCCACCACAGGAGGAGCGGAGCGCCCACGGCCGTGGGCAGGTACACGAGGACGTGCAGCACCATCCCGTAAGCGAGCGCGGCATCGCGCTCGACGCCATACAGCGCCAGCACGAGCACGCACAGGTAGTGGAACACGCCGAGCCGCCCCGGTGACGTGGGCAGGGGCACGATGGCGCTGATCTGCAGGATGGCAAAGAGCAGCGCATACGCCATGGCGGGCAACCGCAGCCCCATGCCGATCCCCACGATCCCGTTGGTGGCCGAAAGGGCCACAAAGATGATCGCCGAGCGCAGCATGAGGCCGACGGCGAGGCGCGGGTGACGCATCCGCCGCGCGCTGGCGGCTACGGCGGCCACGAGCCGCCCGGGACGCAGGCGGCGCAGCCACGGCAGGCGTTCCTCGAGCCGAGCGAGCCACGCCGCGCTGGCGCTCTCGTAGGTGACGAGGACGCCGACGAGCACGAGCCCGGCGACGAGCCCCAGCGTCAACGTCCAGCCCGCCCCGCGTACCCAGGCGGGGAGGAGCATCGTCAGCGAGGCGAGGGCCAGGAACAGGAGGAGCGCCGCGGTGTCGAGCACCTTTTCGACCACGGTGGTCCAGAGGGCCAACGCCCGGCTGACGCGCTCCATCTCGCCGATGAGCAGTGCCCGCACGACTTCGCCCGCGCGCAGCGGGGCCACGGCGTTCACCCCCTGCCCGATGAGCATGGCGGAAAAGCAGGCCCCCAGGCGCATGGACCGATCGTAGGGGTGAAAGAGCGCGCGCCAGCGCTCGGCGCGCAGCACCGCCCCGGCCGGGACGCTCAGCAGCCCCAGGAGCAACAGCCAGCCGTTAGCCCGCGCCAGGTGGCTCCACGCGCTCGCCCAGTCGACGCCGCGAAAGGCGAGCCACAGGAAGGCCACGCTCACCAGCGCGCCCGCCAGGAGGCGCCAGCGGCCGGTGGACGGATGGCGTTGTGCGTGGGGGGCCGGTGGCGTCATGGCGCTCCTGAATGTGAGTACAGGGGTGGGCCGTCTTGTGGCCACGAAGGGCTCTACTATAATACGCCCCATGGTCAGACCCAAATCGTCCCCTCGACTCCGGCCGGCGCGGCGCGCTGTGCCCCTCCTCGTCGGCGTGGCGGCGCTGGTGCTCTACGCCCTCACGGCGCCCCCCGGCCTCACCTGGGCCCACGACGGCGCGGATGGTGGCGATCTCATCGCTGCCGCCATGACGGGTGGCGTGCCGCATCCTAGCGGCTACCCCACCTACTGCCTCGCGGGGCGCCTCTTTGCCCTGCTACCCCTGGGGACGGTGGCCCACCGCTTTGCGCTCTTTTCGGCGGTGGCGGCGGCGGGGGCCGTCGGGCTCGTCTGCTGGAGCGCGCAGCGCCTGCTGAGCGGTGGCCCCGGCGGTTGCTCCTGGCGCACCAGCGTGGCGGCGGCGGTGGCGGCGCTGCTCGTCGCCACAGGGCCCATCTACTGGTCTCAGGCCATCATCGCCGAGGTCTATGCCCTGAACGCCCTGTGCTTCGCCCTCTGCCTGTCCCTCGCGCTGCACCCCCCGGTGCGCCCCGGCGGGCGCTGGGCGGCTGGGCTGGCCCTCGGCCTCGGGCTGGGCAACCACCTCACCCTCGCCCTCGCGCTCCCCGGGCTGGCAATCCTCGCCTGGCCGAGCGCGCCGCGACGCTCCTGGCGGAGCGCGGCGCTCCCGTGCGCCGGCCTCGCCCTGGGGCTGGCGGTGTACGCCTACCTGCCGCTGGCGGCGCGCCGCGATCCGCCCATCATCTGGGGCGACCCGCGCACGTGGGAGGGCTTTGCCGCCCTGGTCACCGCGCGTCTCTACCGGCCGTACGTGCTGGGCGTGCCCCGCGCCCTCCTGCCTGCGCGCTTGGTGGCGTGGGCCGGGCTCTGGGGGCAGCAACTCACCTGGCCGGGCGTCGCCCTGGCGCTGCTCGGTGCCTCGGCGTGGCTCGAGGACGGCCATCGGCGGCCGCTCTTCGGCACGGCGCTCCTCGTCGCCGCCTACAGCGCCTACGCCGTGAGCTATGACACCACCGACTCGTACGTCTACCTGATCCCCACCTACCTCGTCGCCGCGCTGTGGATGGCACGGGGGGCGGCGGCCGTCCTCGCCTGGGCGGAGGGGCTCGTGATGTGGCGCCAACGCTGGGCGCGGCTGGCGGTGGCCGTGGGGCTGGTGGTGCTGCCAACGTTCGCGGCGGTGCGCCACGCCCCGGCCCTCTCCCTGCGGCAGGATCGCGAGGCGGTGGCCTGGCTCGACGGGGTCACGGGGCGCGTGCCGCGCGATGCCCTGCTCATTACGCTGCAGGATGGCCACACCTTTGCCCTGGCGTACGCGCAGTGGGTGGAGGAGCGGCGCGACGACCTCATCGTGGTGGATGGCGACCTGCTGGCTCATCCCTGGTATCGCCGCCACCTCGGGCGGCGCTACCCCGCCCTCGCGCTGCCCGATGGCGGCACCGTCGGGGCCTTGGTCGCGGCCAACCTGCCCCATCGCCCCGTATTCCTCGGTTCCCTACGGGATGGGCTGACGAACGGCCTCGACGTGGTGCCGGAAGGCCTCGTGTGGCGCGTCACGCGCGGTGGATGACGCCGCGGCGCCGCAGGTACCAGTACGCGCCACCACCCACCGCCGCGATGGCCAGGCCACTCCCCACGAACGGCTCGGCCCCCCTCCTTTCGGGGAGCGGCGTGGGCGTCGGGCTGGGCGTGCTCGTGGCTGGCGTGGTGGGCGTCGCGCTCGGCGTGGGCGTCGTGGAGGCCGTGGCGCTCGGCGTGGACGACGCGGTGCGCGTCGCCGAGGGGGTCCGCGATGGCGTCCGCGTGGACGTGGGCGTCTGCGTTGGCGTGTCGGTGGGCAGCGCCGTCGGGGGCTTGGGCGTATGCGTGCTGGTCGGCGGTACGGGCGTTTCCGTCGGGGGGACGGGGGTCTCCGTCGGCGGCGGATTGTGGTGGCCGCCGCCACCCGGCTTTGGCGTGCGCGTGGGCACCGTCGCGCGTGCGTCGCTCTGGCTGGGAAGCGCCCAGGCGGAGTCGCTCTGGGTGGCGAGCGCCAGAACGCTCAGGATGACGAGCACACAGGCGAGCCGAATGGCACGACGGGGAGCAGTGCGGCCCATGGCGTTCTCCTCGGGCGATGGCGGGTGCGGGTGAGCTTGGCCGGGGAGCGCGATCCGCGCCGCCACGACCCGCATCCTATTATCCCCAAGGAGCGGATGCCTGTCAAACCCTCCGGGGGCCCGCGCCGCATCGCCGGCGCGACGCTGCCCTAGGTCGTGTTTGGGAAAGGGGCCACAGCGTCGTGCTGGGCGTGGCGAGAAACCTTGGCGATGGGCGTCAAGGCCCCTCGCTCACGCTCGGGGCGACATCGTTTCTACGCTGGGTGCGTTTTCGAAACACGGCCTAGAGGGCGACGGCCAGGAGGATGCGGGCGAGCACCACGACGACCCAGCCGACCATGGCCGTGACGATGGCGCGCTCGGTGGTGAGCTCCATCGCCTCGCGTACGGCGATGACGCCGATGACGAGGGACAGCACCCATGCCGCCAGCCCCACCAGCGGGCCAAAGATGCACCCCACGATGCTCAGGATGCCCAACGCGCGCGATCCGTTGGCATAGCCGAGGGGGCGGGCGACCTCGGCAAAGGTGGCGTGGCTGCCAAAGGCCCGCGTGCCGACGAGCATCGTGATCGCGCTCCAGAGTAACCAGTAGAGGAGCACCCCCGCCAGGAACTCGACGGCGAACCCCCCGAGAAAGCGCGGCGCGCCCAAGCCCGCGCCGAGGGCCGCCAACAGTGAGGCCACGGCGACGACCAGGGCGGCCTCGCCCAGGGCGCGCGGGTCGTGCTGGATCTCACGGTAGACGGCGGTATCGAGGCGTATGATGCGCACAATGCGCTGTATGATCCGGTCCAGCATAATCTGCCCTCCTGTGCGCGTCCACGGTGGGTGGCCGCTCCAGCGGCCGCACCCTGCATAGTATACGCAGGAGCGGCCGAAAGGTAGCTCTCCGGCGCGAACGCTTGCCGGGTCGACGCTTTCGTGCTAGAATCCCGCCACCTTGCCGTGCGGGAGCTGGCTCATGCCTCTTTCATCAATCGTGCAACAATGAGTGCTGTCTCGGGTGCCCTAACAGCTCTGGCCTTGTTTCTCCCGCTGGCTGGCGCGTTGGCCCTCTGGCTGCTGCCCTCGAACGCGGTGTTGATGCGCTTCCGGCGGCGGGCCGCTGCGCTCATCCTCGGCGTGACGACGCTCCTGCTCCTGGTGAGTCGGCTCGCTGGGACGTCCGCGACGTTCCCCTTCTGGCAACCCCTGTTCGCCGTTGGCGCGACCATCGAGTTTGCCGCTGACCCCCTCGGCAGCGGCGTGGCGCTGCTGTGCTCCCTCGCCGTCACCATCGTGTGCCTGGCCACGCTCGCCCGCCCCCTGGAGCGCCACGAGGCGGCGGGGATGCTCTGGCTGGTGGGTGCTACGGCCGGCGTCACGCTCGCCGCGAACCTGTTGACGCTCTGCTTGGCCTGGTTGTTGCTGAGCCTGGGGCTGTTCTTTGCGGACCTGTTGCGCGCTCCTGAGGAGGGCGTCCCGCACATCGTGCGCAACTCCTGGAGCGGCTTGCTCTCCTCGGCGACGCTCGTGGCGGCGACCGTGGCGCTGCTCAACCGCCCGGGGGGCGGTGGGCGGCTCGTCGATGTATTCGTAGATGGCCTGCCCCAGCGCTACCTCATGGCGGCGGCCCTGCTGCGCCTCGGCATCTACCCACTTCCCGGGAGCTTGCGGCGCAACTGGCTCGCCTACATGGCCTCGCTGGCGGCCGGCGCGTACCTCTGGCTGCGCCTCGTAGCTTTGGCGCCTGGTGCCCTGCCCTGGCAGGGGTGGCTCGTGCCCCTGGGCGCAGGGACGCTGCTGGCGAGTGGGCTGCTGGCCGTGCTGTTGCCGGACTTGGCGCTGGCGTTGCCTGCCCTGCTCCTCAACGGCCTCACCCTCGTCGTGCTCGCGCCGCTCATCGATCGATCCGCTGGCATGGGCGTGGGCCTGGCCGCTGCAGCGGGTCTCTTGCTCAGCCTAGCCGTGCTGCGGGCCGACAGCCAGGTGCGCCCCTTCGGAGCGCTGGGCCGCTGGGCACGGGCGCCCCTGGTGCTCGCCCTGGGCGCTCTCGTGGGCTGGCCGGGAACCGTCGGGTTCACGACGCATTGGCTCTTCCTGCGGCTCTGTGCGCAGGGCGGGCGGAGGGACCTGCTCCTCATCGCGGCGGTCTCGTTTCTACTGATCACCGTGCCCGTCTGGCCGCGCCTCCGCTACCTGGCGCGCGAGGTGTGCCATGCCACCGTCCCCTCGCCGGGCCAGGCCTGGTTGTCCGTGACCATGGCCATGCTGGGGGCGGTGCTCCTGGTCACCCTGGGGCTCACGCCGACCCTAGGTGGTCTGCTGTGGCCCGATGCGCCCGCCAGCGCCAGGGAGCTCGTCGCGCCCTCGGTGGTCACCATGTTCTCAGGCGGTTTGGTCGAGTTTACGACACTCGTGCTGGTGGCCATCGTTTTCCCAGCAATGGGAAGCTATGCCCTCCAAGGGCTGTGGGATTCGCTCCCTTTGCGTATCACCCGCTGGGGCGACGTGCTCTGTACCTTCTTAGAGTTGGATTGGCTGTATGCCGGCCTCGATCGCCTCTTCGAGCGCATCGGGCGGGTGCTGGCGCGTACCCTGGTGGCTGTTGAGGAGGGGCTCTACCTCGGCTGGACGCTGCTGTGGGTGCTCGTGGTGGCCCTGTATCTCATCGGGCATTAGGAAAGGTGGCCGGACGGTGCTTGCGTCGGGGGGCTTGACCAACCTGTTCACCGTACTCAGCGCGGACCAGATCATCCTCGGCCTGGTGGTGGCGTGTGGCCTCATGGTGGTGGAGGAGCGTCGCCTCTCCCTCGCGGCGTTGCTGGCCCAGTACCTGCTCTTGGGCCTGCTCGTGGGGCCCGAGCTGTACCGGCCGATTGTGCTAGTGCGCATCGGCCTCGGCGTGGCCGTCTGTCTGGTGCTGTCCATCACTGCCTGGCATGTCGAGCGCGTCTTGCGCCACCAGGCGGCGAGCGCCGCGTTGCCCTCCGTGTGGCCGGGCAGCCCCGTGCCGATGGAGCACACCGACACGCAGGCGGCGGTCGCGCACGCGTCACCGACGCGCAGCATGGGCACCCTGTTCCGCTGCATGGTCCTCCTCCTGGCCATCCTCGTCGCCTATGGGCTGTGGCGCACCTATCCGCTGGCCATGATCCCGGCGGCGGTGGGTCTGACGAGCTACCTGCTGGTGACCACCGGGCTGCTGGTGACGCTCACCAGCGCGGACCCCCTGCGCATGGGCCTGGGGATACTGACCTTTATCAACGGGTTTGAGGGCGCCTACCTCTTTTTGGAGAACAGCCTCGTCATGCTCGCGCTGCTCATCGTGGTCGACATCATCATGGCGCTGGGGATCGTGGCGTGCGCCGAGATGTGGCTGGCGGCGCGGGAAGGAGAGACGGCGCTGTGACCATCATGTGGTTGGTAGCGCTCCCGCTGGTCATGGCCGTCGTCGTGCTCATCCTGCGCCAGATCCGCATGCTGGCCGCACCGCTGACGGCGGCCACCCTCGTGACCATGGCGATCCTGTCCATCTCCTGGGGCGGTGAGCGCCCCCTGGTGCTCTTGGGGCGCTCGCTCGGGCTGCTGCCCGGCGAGGCGGCGGGGTTTGCGCTGTGCTGTGCGTTGTTGGCCGTCCTCGTGCTCTACGGGTACCGCATCCCCCTCGGGCAGACGGCCTATCCGCTGACGCTGGCGGCCATGGGGCTGCTGGCCGCGGCCACGCTCATGCGCAACACGACCATCGCCGGCGTGCTGCTCGAGATCGGTGTGCTCATCGGGGTGCTGCTGGTGCCATCGCTGCGGCCGGGCGCCGCCATGACGGGGATGCGCGTCCTCACCGTGGTGGCCATCGCGGCGCCGATGCTGCTGCTGGCCGCATGGGCCGGCGAGTACCTGGCGGGCAACCCGGGGGATATGGTCGTATCGCGTATCGGCGGGCTGGCCGTGGTCATCGGCTTTGGCCTCGCCCTCGGCGTGGTGCCGTTTCACGTCTGGCTGCCGCCCGTGTTTCGGCGTGCCAACCCGCTGGCCATCGTCATGTTGAGCGTGGTCGCCAATTGGGGCATACTACTGTACCTAGGGAGTATGCTCCAGGTGAGTATGTGGCCGGGGCAGCAGGCCTTTTACGCCGCCATCCTGCTCGCTGGCGGCATGGTGACGGCGGTGGCGGGCGGGATCATGGCGCTCCCGCAACGCTCGGTGCACGGGGCCCTGGCGTATGCCGCCCTGGCCGATTTGGGCCTCGTCCTCATGGGGTTGGGCATCGGAACGACGGTGTGCGTGCGCGCCGCGACGCTGCACGCGGCGCTGCGAGCGGTGGGGATCGTCGCCGTCGCCATGGCCGCCGGCATCCTGCAGCACAGCCTGGGCGGCGATGATGTGGAGCACCTGCGCGGCGGCATGCGCCGCGCGCCGTGGACCCTCGTGGCCATGGCCATCGGTGGCGCCTCGCTGGCCTGG
>DUUT01000120.1 GCA_012841405.1 Chloroflexota bacterium | reverse complement strand
GTCGCGGCATCGCGCTGCACATCGACGCCCCCTCCGAGCTACCAACCGTCATCGGAGATCCCGCCCTGTTGCGCCAGGGCGTGCTCAACGTGTTGACGGCCGCGCTCCAATGCGTGCGGGGCGATGCGATCTATCTGTCGCTGGAACTGGCGAACGGCTCGGCGGTCTGGCGCATCTCGGGGGTTGATGTATCGCGGCTCACTCCCGAGACCCTCACCGGTACCACTGACTGGGCGATGAGTCGCGAGCTCCTCTCGGTCTATGGGGGCCGCCTCACCATTGAGAGGCACACCGAGCCCGGCGCCATCATCCTCACCCTGCCGGCCTGCACCGCGGCGACGATCCTGGTGATCGACGATGACGGGGATACCATCGCCCTCTTTCGACGCTACCTGGAGGGGGAGGGTTTCCGCCTCTGGACGGCCCAGAGCAGCCAAGAGGCCGAGTCCTGGCTGGTGCAAGGCACCCCCGATCTCGTCCTGCTCGACGTGCTGATGCCGCGGGAGGATGGCTGGGACATCCTGCAGCAGCTACACACCGCCCCACCGACGGCCCACACGCCGGTGATCATCTGCTCCGTGCTCAGCCAACCTCAGCTGGCGCTCTCGCTGGGCGCTTCTGCCGTCCTGCAGAAACCCGTCAACCTCGAGGAGTTGGGGATGGCGATCCGGCAAGCGCTTCGCCCCCCAGGTAGCGCGGCGACAGCACCTCGAGCAGGCTCTTGAGATAGCTGGCGCCCTCCGCCATGCCTACGCCCCGCCGAAACGCCACGTACAGGGGCGGGTCAAAGGTGGCCTCCTGCTCGGCCCAATCCTGCGCCGATACGATGACGATGGCCGTATCTCGCGTCGGCGGTAGCTCCCTGAGCTTGGCCACCAGCTCGCTGCCGGTGAGGCCCGGCATCACCAGGTCGACGAAGGCGATGTGGGGAACGACCTCTTGGGCAATCTCGAGCGCGTCGAGGCCGTCGTACGCCTTGTAGATGGAGTAGCGGTGAGGTAGCGCCGTGAGCATGCGCTCGAGCAACCGTACGGCGTCGGGGTCATCGTCGACGAGCAACACGCGGACGTGGCCGTTGCGCTCCTCTTGGCCCATCATCGCCCGCACCATCTCCTGAGATACCGGCTTGACCAGGTATCCGCGGACCCCCGCGAGCTCGGGTACCTCGGACACCCGCGGCAGCCCGCAGCCGATCACCGGCACATCGTACGGCGTGCGTGCCAGGCTCGCCTCGATCGTGGGGGCAACGTCACAGTGGGCGACAACCGCCCGAGGGTGCAGCTCTTCCACCAGGCGAAGCACCCGTCCGGCCTCGGGCACCCCCACCATGGTGAACCCATCCACGTGGCGCGCCAAGAGCCGCACGACGTAGGGATCGTTATGGACCACCAGGCAGATGTCGTGAACGCCGGAGGGGAGTGTCGCCGCCACACGCCGCAGCCCGTCCATCGCGACCACCTCCACATCGGGGAGCGGCACCGAAAAGGTGAGGGTGGTACCCTGCCCCTCCTGGCTTTCAGCCCAGATGCGGCCGCCTTGCAACTCGATGAGGTGCTTGCTGATGCTGAGTCCCAAACCGCTGCCCGCGCCCTCTCGGGTGGCGGTGGGCTGCAGAGGGCGGAACTCTTGGAAGAGCCGGGGCATGTCCTCAGCGGCGATGCCGCGCCCCGTGTCGGCCACGCTGATCTCGAGGTGATGCTCGCAGGCGCGGACGGTCACCGTGATGCCGCCGCGCTCGGTGAAACGGATGGCGTTCGTCAAGAGGTTGAGCAGCGCCTGGCGCAAGCGCACCGAGTCGGCCAACACCCAGGGCAGGTCCTGCGGTACCTCCTCGCGGATGGTGAGCCCCTTGCGTTCCGCCAACGGCTGCACCGTATCGATGACCTTGCGCACCACATCCGGCCCCACATCGACGCGGTCCTTCACCAGCGGAAGGCGTTGCGCCTAGATCTGGGACAGGTCGAGGATGTCGTCCACCAGCGCCACGAGTTGCTGGCTGTTGCGATAGATGGCGTCAATGTCGGCGCGGTAGGCGCGGGGAAGCGCCTCACCATAGCTCTCGGGGGAGAGCGCCATGAGCCGACTAAAGCCGAGGATGAGGTTCAGGGGCGAGCGCAACTCGTGACTGACGGTGGCGGCAAAGCGTGCCTTGAGCGCCCTGGCCTGCTGCGCCTCGTGCTGCGCCACCACCAACTCGTTGTTCATGCGCTCCATGCGGTAGGTGGCCTCTTCCAGGGCACGCACCGCGCGGTACAGCTCGGCGCGGCGCGCCCGCGTGTCCTGGAGCAGGTCACGCGCACGTCGCCAACCGGCAAACGCCCAGTCCAGCGCCTCGCGAAGCGGCCTGGCCGTCAGGTACGAGGCCCCCGAGATCAAGGCGTACAGAAGCAGGATGCCCAACAGCGTCGACCGCGCAGGGGGATCGACGGCCGCCTGCCAGAGCACGCCGACCTCAACGAGCCAGGTAAGGGCCACAAAGGCGCTGGCTACCGCCGGCCCGAGGAGCGCCCCGGCGGCCATTACGACGATGGTGCCATAGGCCACCGACAGCAGGCCCGGCTCTGCCCAGGAGATGAGCGCCAGCGAGGCGAGCATACTCACCAGCAGGATCCACGCCGCCAGTCGGCAGTGGCCCGCGCGTAGGCGGAACGTGGCCACCGCAGCCACCCCGAGGATCATCCAGGGGCCCGCGTACAACACCGGGCGGTAGGCGCGAAAGAGCGCGTAGCAGAACCAGCCCCATCCGAGAAAGGGCAACACCGAAGCAAAGAGCGCCACCAGGTTCTGCCGCAGCTCTTTTACCCCGGCTGCCAGATCGCGCTCGGCGACCACAGTGCTAACCCCATCGTTCCGCATGGTCGTCGCTCCCTCTCCTTGTCAGCGCAGCGGTCCAGCGCATGCCAAGGCGCGCCATGCCGCGTGGGGGCGTCGGGAGGATGTCGTCGAGCTAATGCGCACCCCCCACTGTGGCAATCCGAGATGTTACGTCACGTTGCATTCTATACACATCGCCTACAGAGCGAAACTCTGGTATGATGCCACCGACCGTGCTCACCCCTGGCAGGCATACCCGCCGCAGTACGGGTGCATCCGTAGGAGGTGTACGATGCCCGAGATCATCAAGCTCGACGTGAGGAAACAGCTCAAGCACTTGTACGCGCCCTCAGCCACCGCGATCGCCATCGTCGACGTACCGCCGATGCGCTTCCTGATGGTGGACGGCGCCGGCAACCCCAACACGTCCCCCGCCTTTCAGGATGCCACCCAGGCGCTGTACGGCGTTGCGTACGCGATCAAGTTTGCCATCAAGCGTCAGGAAGGGATCGACTGGACCGTGCTGCCGTTAGAGGGGCTGTGGTGGGCCGAGGACATGAGCGCCTACACCGGCGGCGCCAAGGACGACTGGTTGTGGCGGCTGATGATCATGCAGCCCGAGCCCGTCACCGAGGCGCACGTGTCGCACGCCGTCGAGGAGGTGCGCCGCAAGAAGGGGTTCGCCGCTCTAGAAAACCTCCGCTTTGAGACCTACCACGAGGGATTGGCGGCCCAGGTGATGCATATCGGCCCCTACGATTCCGAGGCACCCACCGTCGCCCGCCTGCACGCCTTTATTCGCGATCAGGGGTACGCCCTACGCGGGCTGCACCACGAGATCTATATCGGCGATCCACGCCGCACCGCGCCGGACAAGCTGCGCACCGTGCTGCGCCAGCCGATCGCGCCCAAGGCGTAGGCTGAGACGTCACGCCGCGGGTGCCGTTGACAACACCGCTCCCCCTCGGGTATCCTGACAGCAGGCATGTGATGAAGGAGAAGCGGTAATGTGCGCCAAGCGGATTCTGCTCATCGTTGGAGGGCTATACCACGACTTTGAGGGTTTTGCCGGGGCGATGCGGCTCTTGCTCGAGGGCGCCGGGCATTCGTTGGATGCCACCTATGATCTGGATCTCCTCACCCAGCTCGATCGCAGTGACTATGACCTGGTCATGAGCTATACAAGCCTCTCACCCCACCGCGAGGGAGAGGAGGACACCACCCCCGAAACCCTCACCGACGACCAGGTCCGTAACCTATCCCACTGGGTAGAGACCGGTGGCGGCTTGCTCGCGGTGCACAGCGCCACCGTGTCGGCCATTCCCAACGTCCCTATGCGCAGGTTGATGGGCGGCGTGTTCGTCAGCCACCCCCCGCAGTTCACGTTCATGGTCTATCCCATGCACCAACGGCACCCCATCACCGAGGGCGTCGAGGCCTTTGCCGTCACTGACGAGTTCTACATCCAGGATTATGACGAGTCCGACTGCATCCACATGGTGGCCTTTGATCGCGGGGTCGCATACCCCATGGTCTGGACACGCGAGCAAGGGCATGGGCGGATCGCCTACGTCGCCATGGGTCACGGACCGGACGTGTGGCGCCAGCCACCCTACCAGCGCCTCATCCTGCAATCCGTCACCTGGCTCACCTCACATTAGCCGAGGAGCCCCTTGGGGCGTCGTGTACTCACTGAAGGGAGGATGCTATGGAACCCGTTCGTTGGGGCGTGATGGGATGTGCCCGCATCGCCGTCAATCAAGTCATCCCCGCGATGCTCCAAGCAGAGGGCGCCGCGGTGCAGGCGATCGCCAGCCGCACCCTGGCCAAGGCACAGGACACGGCGAAAGAGTTCGGTATCGCCCGCGCCTACGGCTCGTACGAAGAGCTGCTGGCCGATCCAGAGCTCGAAGCGATCTACATCCCGCTACTCAACCACCTGCACAAGCCCTGGTCCATCGCGGCGGTGCGCGCCGGCAAGCACGTGCTCTGCGAAAAGCCTATCGCCTTGAGCGGGCAAGAGGCGCGCGAGATGCAGGCCGCCCGTGAAGAGACGGGCTGCTACCTGCTAGAGGCGTTCGCCCCGCGCTTTGGGCCCGTCATCCAGACGGCCATCGACATCATCAGTTCGGGCAGGTTAGGAGAGCTACGCACGATCCACACCACCCTCTCGTTCGTCATCACCCCCGACCCCAGCAACGTCCGACTGCAGGCCGATATCGGCGGAGGCGCCCTCTACGATGTGGGCTGCTACGCCCTGAACCACCAGCTGATGCTAGCGGGGCGCCACCCACGATCCGCCTGGGCCAAGCTGGAGTGGTCACCGCGCTTTCACGTGGATATGAGCGGCGCAGGCGTGCTGGACTATGGCGACGGCCTGTTTGGCACCTTTGACATGGGGTTCACCGCCCAGGGGAGCAGCTACTTCCGCGTGGTGGGCACCCGCGGCAAGCTGGAGGCGGTGATTGGCACCGGCAGTGCCCAACGGAGCGACACGATGCTGCTCACCGTGGGCGGCTCGACGGAAGAGATCGTTCTGCCGCCCTCCAACAACTATGTGCTCGAAGTCCAGGACCTGTCGGAGGCCATCCGGGGGTTGCACCCGCCCAAATTCGGCGACGAGCCACTCGACGCCACCATGCGCCTGCTCGACGCCTGCTACGCATCGGACAAATCGGGGCGCGCGGAGAACGTGTAGGGCCGCCGATTGACACCCAAGACAGCCGCTTTCCTAGAGTGCGCTTCGATGACGGCGCTCGCACATGCGAGCGGCGTGTCCTTCTCGAACGCCGCGGGGTAAACCCCGGCGCTGACGGCTCCGGCGTCGTTCGCCTGAGCATGGCCAAGCCCGCGTTGGCGTGCTCTTGTCCCTGCAGGTGGATGCCGCGGCCGTCGCGCTGGTCTCGCCCTCGCCAGGAGACGGTGTGCTATAGCACGCCCCCTCTCCCCGGGGAGAGGGCAGGGGTGAGGGGCGAGGGGGCGGTCCGGCGGCGCGCCACCGAGCGTCCGCTGCTGACCCCTCACCCCGACCGCCAAGCCGCTAGTACAACGCCTCGAGCACGTCGCCGATTGCAGTCTTGAGTACCCGCTCCACGCGCGGCGCCCAGGGCCTGCCGACGGCGAAATATCGATTGGCGGTCACCTCATAGCCCCCCTCGGCAAAGGCTGCTTGCGTGGGCAGGTAGCCGACCGTCCCATCGGTGTAGCCGAGCACCATGGTGCTCTGGGCGCGAGCTCTCTGCCGCGTATAGAGGGCATATTCGACGAACGGCTCACCCCCCAGCCCCACGATGACCGCCTCGCCGACCCGCAGCCCATGGACAGCGCAAGGGGCCGTCGCGCTATCCTCCAGGGGCAGCTCGGCGTCCATCGCCGCATTACGTAGCGGCGTCGCCTCAACGGGCCGTGCCGCGGCCACCGCCGCGCGCACCGCCTGCGCCGCCGTCCGCCCGTGGGCTTCCATCTGCTCGAAGGAGCGCTGTTCGCGATAGGGGTTCTGGTCTCCGGCGCATCCCTGCAGAAAGACGGCCGCCACGTCGGGGTCATCCCTCTCGAGGTCGCGCACCGCGGCACCCATCCACTCGGAGGAGAAGAGGCGGTTCTCGGGCCCCAGGGTCGTGCCATGGATGGGAATAGAAAAGAGGAGGATATCACGCGCCGTCGATCGCCTTAGCAGCCATACCGTGACCTCAGCGAGACGCAGCCCCTCGGGGTTTACCCCCAGGATGATCTCGCCCGTCGCTGTCCTCTCTCGGCGATTCACGCCGATATCAACCGGCGCGGCCCCCACGTGGAGCACGGCAGGTGCCAGATCACGGACGGCGGCATCGGCAGTCTCTGCCGCGCTGGTAATCATGTCCTCCACGTACCAAGCCTCGTAGGTCACTCCAGGGCGGCGCGCCACCATTGGCCCGGCGTGCGTGTGCGACGTATTGACGAGCACGCGCTCCTCCGTGACGCCCGTCAACGCGGCGATGCGGCCCTTGAGCTCTGCCACCTCCGCACGGTCGAGGGAGGCCAGATCCAGGGCCACGATAATGGCGGGTGGGCC
>DUUT01000119.1 GCA_012841405.1 Chloroflexota bacterium | reverse complement strand
GGGGGCCGTGCTCCTCATGTGCGTCGCTGCCCTCGGCGGCGCACGCTACGGCCTGGCGCAACCCGTCATCGATGCGGCCCACCCGGCCTTTTACAACGGCCGCACGGTCACCCTGCGGGGTCGCGTCATCGCGGACCCCGACGTGCGTGGCACGACGACCCACCTCGTGGTGGCTGCCGAGGCGATCGCGGTGGATGGTGCCTGGCGCCCCGTGCGAGGACGCGCCCTCGTGAGCGTGCCGTCGACGCCGGCACGCGCCTACGGCGACCGCCTGCACATCGTTGGCCGGCTCGAGACCCCGCCGCAGCTCGAGGGGTTTGACTACCGCGCCTACCTGGCGGGCAGCGGCATCCACTCCCTCCTGCGGTACCCGCAGGTCACGCGCCTGCCGCCCACGGAGCGGCTCCTGCCGCTGCGCCCCCTCATCCGCCTCCGCCACGCCCTGCGCGCACAGATCGCGCGCCTCCTCCCGGACCCCGAGGCCGGCCTGCTCGCCGGCATCCTCCTGGGGCTGGGGCACACCCTCCCGGGGGGCCTGGCCGACGCCTTTCGTGTCACCGGGCTGACGCACATCATCGTCATCTCGGGGTACAACTTTGCCGTGGTCATCCAGACGGCGCAGTACGTCTTGCACCGCGTGGCGCATCGCTGGTTGGCCTTGTGGGCCAGCCTGGGGGCGGTGGCCGTCTATGCCGCCCTCGTGGGGCTCTCGCCGCCCGTGACCCGCGCGGCCATCATGGGGGTGCTGACCATCGGCGCCGTGCTCGTGGGGCGCAAGAGCCACCCCCTGACCGCCCTCGCCGCCGCCACCCTCGTGATGACCGCCGCCAACCCCCTGCACCTCTGGAGCGTCAGCTTTCAGCTCTCCTTTGCCGCCACCCTGGGCCTCTTGCTGGCCCTGCCCGCCCTGCAGCGGCGCTTGGCACCGTATCGGCAGGCCGCTGCACCGCCGGACGCGGATGCGGCAGCGCCCCTGTGGGTCTCTGCCGTCAGCGCCCTCGGGGCGACGGCGGTAGCGCAGTTCGCCACGCTTCCCGTCCTCTGGTATCATTTCGCTGAGGTGTCCATCGTCGCGCTGCCGGCCAACGCGCTGGTACTGCCCCTGCAGGGGGTCGTCATGCCCCTGGGAGCGTGTGCCGTGGCCCTCGGAGCGCTATGGCTCCCACTGGGCCGCCTCATCGCCGCACCGCTGTGGCTCATCCTGCGCTATACCACCCTGGTGGTGGAGACCCTGGCCCGGCTGCCGCTGGCGTCCGTGCGTGTGCCGCCGGCGGGCGGGCCGATCCTGTTGGGCGCCTATGCCCTGACGGCCCTGGGCCTGGCGGCGCGCCGCCACCCGAGCGCCTGGGCGCGCGTGCGGCGTACCCTGGCCGCGGCCTGGCAGAGCGCCTGGCGCGTCGTCGTCCTGGGGGCGGCGACACTGCTCATCTACATCGCCGTGCTGCAGCTGCCGGATGGGCGCTGGTACGTCCACTTTTTGGATGTCGGGCAGGGGGACGCCATCCTGCTGCGCACCCCCGGCGGCCGCACGGTGCTCGTCGACGGCGGGCCGGATCCCGTCGTGTTGGCCTCGCGGGTCGGCCGCGCCCTGCCCTTCTGGCAGCGGCGCATCGACCTCGTCGTGGTGACGCACCCGGACAGCGACCACCTCGCGGGGTTGCTCGGCGTCATCGAGCGCTACGAGGTGACGCAGGTCCTGCACGGGCCCATGGCGGGGAGTACGCCGCTCGAGCAGGCCTGGCGTGAGGCACTGGCGGAGCGGGGCATCGCCAGCATGCCCGCCACACGCGGTGCGGTGATCGCCATCGGCGACACCACGGCGCTCCACGTGCTCCATCCGCCGGGCGAGACGCCGCCCGGAGCGGAGGGCGACGACAACGCCTCCTCCGTGGTGCTGCGCGTCGTCGCCGGGGAGTGCCGTCTCCTGCTCACCGGCGACATCGACGCCGCGACCGAGGCCGCACTGCTCGCGGCGGGGGCGCCCCTCGATGCGACGGTGCTCAAGGTGTCGCACCACGGCAGCGGCGGCGCGTCGACGGCCCCCTTTGTCGCCGCCGTCGCGCCCCAGGTGGCCGTCATCAGCGTCGGCGCCGAGAACCGCTTCGGCCACCCCGCCGCGGCGACGCTGGAGCGGCTGGAGGAGCAGGGCATCCGCGTGCTGCGCACGGATCGCGACGGCACCGTCACCCTGCGCACCGATGGCCACCGTTACTGGCTGCGGACGGAGCGCGCCGGCTACAGAAAGGGATGACCGCGCATGAAACAGATCGTGCCGCTACTCCAGGTGAGCAATCTCGCCGACACCATCGGCTACTATGAGGAGGCGCTGGGCTTTTCCCTCGTGTTCCGCTGGCCCGAGGAGGGGGAACCCCGCTGGGTGGGGATGTCGCGCGGCGATATCGCCATCATGTTCACCATCGACCTGGGCACCAGCTCGGCGCCGTTCATCGCCGAGAAGGGGAACGGCGTGGTGCTGTACGTGCTGGTGAACGAGGTCGCGCCGTTGTTTGACGAGCTCGTGGCGCGCGGCGCCATCATCGTCCAGGAGGTGCACGATTTCGGCGGCCGCCACCAGTTCAGCATTGCGGATCCCAACGGCTATATCCTCGCCTTTAGCGAGGCGTTCGCCTAGGCGCCACCCCTCATGCGCGGCGTCCCACCCGTCATCCGCTTGACACCCTCCCGGGGGTGTGCCACGATAGCATCAGCCTGATCGGTATGTGCAGAAAGGAGAATCCCATGGCCAAACGCGTCGAGATCAAGTACTGCACGGCTTGAGGGTACCTGCCCACGGCCGCCAGTTTGGCGCAACGGGTGTTGGATGCGTACAAGGCGAGTGTTGGTGAGGTCGCGTTGATCCCCTCGTCGGGGGGCGCCTTCGAGGTGCTCGTCGATGGGGCCACGGTCTACTCCAAGCTGGAGACGGGGCGGTTCCCCGATGAGCGCGGTCTCGTCCGCGAGATGGGGGACAAGCTCTAGCGCGGCGGGACCCTAGCCCGCCTGCCAAGCAGGAGGGGGGCCATCCTGGCCCCCCTTGATCGACGCCTATCGCGCGCCTATCGCGCGCCGACCGAATGTCGCCTCCACGATCGCATTTTGTGCAGCCCCCACGCCTGGCCCCATAGACACGCTCCCCCGGGCCATGATCCCTCTGGGACGGCACACGGCAGCGCTGCGGCAGCGCCCTTCCGCTACGAGGGGGTCTCGTTCTCCACCTGCTCCCATTGTTGCCGCTGTTGGACCGTCTCGGCGCGCTCCTGCACGATCTGCTGGGCGTGTTCACGCTGCTCGAGGACTTGACTCAGCCACACGTCCGACGCAAAGCTCTCCGGATGATTCAGGAGGAGCTCCTGGTAGGAGTAGGGCGCACCCGCCCCCAGCGGATAGGTGGCCGTCGTGCGATCCCGCGCGGCGATGATCTGCAGGGCCTGTACAAAGGCGTCGGTGGTGGCATAGCGCTCGGCGCGATGCCGGATGAGCGCCGTGGCCCGTGGAAAGATGACGTCGAGCTGCACGACGACGCGGGCCTCGATGTGCACCGCCTCGGGGTGCCCCGGCAGGGCGACGCGCCACGACTCGCCGGCGG
>DUUT01000118.1 GCA_012841405.1 Chloroflexota bacterium | reverse complement strand
CGTGCTCGTCGATGCGTTGCACCGGGTTCAGCGACGTCATGGGGTCCTGAAAGATCATGCTCGCCGCGCGCCCGCGAAAGTCGCGCAGCTGGCGCTCGTCGTACTCCATGACGTCCTGGCCGTCAAAAATGATCTGCCCGCTGCTGATCTCACCGGGGGGCGCGATCATGCGCAGGAGCGCCTTGCCCAGCGTGCTCTTGCCGCAGCCGCTCTCACCGACGAGGCCCAGGATCTCGCCACGTTGCACGTCAAAGGAGACGCCGTGGACAGCGCTCAGGTCTCCCAGCCGGGTATGATAGGTGACCGCCAGGTCACGGATTTGCATGAGGGGTCGTTCGTCTTTCATCGAGGTACTCACTATCGCTTACAGCTCGGCCAGTCGAGGGTTCAGGATCTCGGACAGGCTCTCGCCCAGCATGCTGAACGACAGCGTCACGAGACTGACCATGGCGCCTGGCGCAGCAATCAACCAGGGAGCACGGCGGACATAGTCCTGTCCACGGGCCAAGTCGATGCCCCAATCGGGGGTATCGGGCGGCAGGCCAAAACCCAAGAAGCTCAGGCCGGCCTCGGTAAGGATCGCGTCGGCCACATTCACCGAAAAGATGATCACCACCGAGGGGATGACGTTGGGAAAGATATAGCGCCACAGGATTGTGGCGGGGCTCGCGCCGAGGCTGCGGGCGCCCTCGACGTACAGCTCTTCCTTTACGGAGAGCGTCTGCCCGCGCACGATGCGGAAATACGTCGGGATGTAGAGCACGGCGATCGCCACGATCACGTTGCCGATGCCGGCACCAAGCACGGCAGCGATGGCGATTGCCAGGATGAGCCCTGGGAACGAGTAGAGGCTGTCCATCAGCAGCGTCAGCACGCGGTCGAGCGGGCCGCCAACAAAGCCGCTGATCAAGCCCAAGGGAACGCCCAGCACGAGCGCGGCGATGGCCGATGAAAGCCCGACGATAAGTGCGATGCGCGTGCCCCAGATGATGCGGCTCAGGACGTCCTGCCCGATCTGGTTCGTGCCAAAGACAAAGCCCTTGGTGGCCTCATCCTTGATCGATCCGGTGACCGAGAGCGAGGGAAAATCGGTGATCGCTGCGTCCACCAGATCCGAGGACGCCACAAAACCGTGCAGCTCCCCGGCCTCGAGGGCTGCCAGCGCCTCCTCGATGGTCTCATAGCGGACCCGGCGCGGCTGGTAGCGCGCCTGCGAGCCTGCTGCGCGTGCCTCACTCGTGAGGTCCGCCAGAGCCTCGCGGAGCGCCTGACTGGCGGGTGTGCCGACGAGGTAGCCGATGGAATGGTCGCGGGTCGCGACGTCCTCAAGCCCTTCCGCCCCCGCGCCCTCTGAGACCACGAGAACGAACGCTACCGGCTTTTCGCCGGGCGCCAGCAGTGAGGGGCCGACCTCTGCCCGGGGATCATAGGGGGCGAACCACTGAGGCGCGACTCCCACGACGACGACAAAGGCTAGCAGGCAAGCGCTGATCAATACGAACCACCAGTCGCCGCCGTACCATTTTCTGGCCATGAGCAACCGGCGGACAAAGCCGACGCGGTCCAGGTCGACTTGCCACTGGGGAACAGCGGGAGCGGCTACAGTCTCTTGCGAGGTCGTCATAACGTATCTCACTTGCTACAGAGCACGAAGCGTTCGCTTGAGCGCTCACGTGGGCGCTAGGTAGTGTGTGGAAAAAGGGCCACAGCGTCGTGCTGAGCGTGGCCAGAAACCTTGTCGATGGGCGTCAATACCCCTCGCTGACGCTCGGGGCGACATCGCCTCTACGCCGGGTGCGTTCTTAACACACGGCCTAGTAGCGAATGCGCGGGTCGATAAAGGCGTTTACGATATCAATCAGTAGGCTAATGATGGCGACAAAGATGGCAAACACGGCGATGACCGCCTGGACGGCGGTGTAATCGCGCAGCTGGATGCGCTCCACCATGTAGCGGCCGACTCCAGGCCAGGAGAACGTCGTCTCTGTGAGCACGGCGCCAGCCAGGAGGATGGCGAACTGGAGGCCCAGCAGCGTCATGATGGGAATAAACGTGTTGCGCAGCGCATGGCGATACACGAGGGTACGCTCCCAGATGCCTCGGGCCCGCCCGGCGGTGATGAAATCCGCCTGTAGCATCTCGATCATGTTCACCCGTGTCAGCCGAACAAATACCCCGCTCAACGACAGGCCCAAGGTCACCGCCGGAAGCACGAGGTGCGCGAGCGCGGAGCGGAACGCGGGCCAGTTGCGGGTGAGGAGAGCATCGAGCACGTAAAAGTTGGTGCGCGGCTGGAACCTGGTCAGCAACAGCGTGTCCATACGCCCCGACAGGGGGAGGACGCCCAAGCGCACCGAGAATAGAATCTGTAGGAGGAGACCCATAAAGAATACAGGCAACGAGTACACAAAGATGCTAAACAGACGGATGCCATAATCCTGCGGCTTTTTGCGGTTCTTGGCGGCATAGGCGCCCGCAAACACACCGACGATGGCCGTCACGAGGATGGCGGGGACCGTCAGCTCGATGGTGGCCGGCAAGCGTTCGGCCAGCTCGTCGCGAATGGGCCGCTCCCCCGAGGTGAGGGCGTTGCCAAAATCAAGGGTGACCGTGCGCCACACAAAGTCGGCGTACTGCACGGCCAGCGGGCGGTTCAGGCCAAGGCGCTCACGGATCGCCTCGGCCTTTTCGGCCGATACCTTGGGGCCCAGTTGCGAACGGATGGGATCTCCGGGGAGCACCCGCATCACAAAGAAGACGATGGTGACGAGGATCAGCACCATCGGAATCGTCAGCAACAGGCGTGTGATCAGGAACTTGCGCAAAGACGCCGACATGAAAGACTCTTTCTTGTGCCGCGGGGGCGAGTGCGCACTCGCCCCCGCGGGTCACGCTACAGATCAGGCTGAACGCGACTAGCGCGCCGAGCCGACAAACGCGTGGTTGAACACCAGGTAGCGCAGCGCGGGCGCATTGATGGTGTCGGTGGTCAACCCTTCTACCTCTGCGAGACGGGAAGCCTCAACCGGGCCCAGAACGCGCCAGGCCACGTCGATCTCGCCGTTCTCCACGGCGTTACCCATGGTCGTGGGATCCGCAAAGTAGCGGACGATCACGTTCGGGATGATGGCCGCGTCCTCACCCTGATAGTTCGGGTTCGCCTCGAGGACCATCTGCTCGCCAGGGACGTGGGACACCATGCGATACGGGCCGACGCCGTCGAGCGTCTCCGGGAAGGTAACGATCTCGTCAGCCGGGAACTGGTTGGGGTTCACGGCGACGAACGGTGCGGTGGCCGTCAGCGCCGGGAAGAAGGCGTAGGTGTCCTTCAGGTGGTAAACCACCGTCAGGTCATCAACGGCCTCGACGCTATCGACGTACACCTGCACCAGACCGGACACCTGGCCCTGAAGGTTGTTGAGCCGTTCCCAGGCATAGACGTAGGACTCGGCCGTCAGCGGCGTGCCGTCAGCAAAGGTGATGTCGGGCTTGAGGGTAAAGGTGTAGCTCAGGCCGTCCTCACTCACCTCAGGCATGGCCGCGGCGGTACCGAGGATCAACTCCGACTCGCCCGGCGCATACGCCAGCAAGGGCCGACCGGTGTTCTTGATGATCTCCCAGTCGTGAGTGGCATAGGCGTCGTTGGCGTCCAAGCTGTTCACCTCATCGGTGGTGCCGATGATGATGGTGTCGGTGCTGCCGGAAGCCGGCTGGGCGTCCGGACCAAAGCTCAGTACGTTATAGTTGAACTCGAACGGCGCACCGACGGCCACACCCTCGACGCCATCACGGTAGGTGATGAACTCGGGCTCCCAGAACAGCGGGATGGTGGGCACGTCCTCCGCGTACAGCTCACCGATCTGCTGGTACAGCTCCTCGCGCTCCGCCTCATCCGTGGCGGCGGCGGCTCGCTGCAGCAGGTCATCCATCTCGGGATTGCAGTAGTTTACGCCGTTATCCGGGGACTGCAGGCACGAGGCAAAGGGCGTGAGCCAGTTATCCGGGTCGGCAAAGTCAGGGAACCAGCCGAGGATAAAGAGCGGTAGCCTGCCGTCGACAAAGCTGTTGACGTACTCGGCCCAGTTCTGGGTCTCGAGGCTAACCTGCATCAGCCCTGTGGACTCGAGCTGCTCTTTGACGACCTGCATGACGTCAGCAGTGGTAGTGCCATAGTGCTCGGGCGGATACCAGAGGGGGATCTGCGCTGGCTCGTCCTCGGTAAAGCCGAGCTCGGTCAAGAGCTCGACGGCCAGATCGAGATCCTGCTGGCCGTACATGTCCATGAACGGCTCAGTGGCGTAGGGGTATCCGGGGGGCACCATGTGGTAGGCCGGGATGTTGCGGCCCTCGAAAACCCGGTCCACGATCTCTTCACGATCGATGGCCGCAGCGATAGCCTGACGAAGCTCCTTGCTCCAGAGGAGGTCACTCTCCGCCTCAGTTGGCTCGGTGGGCTCCTCTTCGCTGGGCTCTTCCGCGGTGGGCTCCTCTGGGGCTGCCGTCTGCTCCTCAGGAACTGCGGTGGGCTCTTCCGGAGCTACTGTCGGCTCTTCGGGGGCTGCCGTTGGCTCGGCTGGCGCGGCGGTCGGCGCGGCTGGCTGGCCGCAAGCCGCTACAAGTAGGCCTGCCACGATGAGCAGGCTCAGGGCCATCCACAATAAGCGGCGTTTCTTGGTCATGCTTCCTCCTGGGAAAATGACTCATCGGGCGGGCGAACTGGCCTCCGGAAGATGCGTGGGCGCAGAGGCGAGCCGCGTACCCGTGGCGAACCGGTACCATGGCCCATGCTTACAGGACATCAGAGGGGCGCACAGTAGCCAGTAACCAATGGCGTATTATAGCGGCTCTACGGCGAGGGGTCAAGAAAACGGCGAGGGACAAGAAAGCCGGTGTCGTCGCTGTTGCCGTCGCCGGTCCAGCATGGGCGTGCTCCGTAGGGTGGGAATCGGCTCGCCCGGACTAACCAGATAGCGTCGCGTACCAGGCCGGTGCACAAAACGAGGCGGCAGGATCACCAGGGTGACCCTGCCGCCTCGCGAGCAGTGTGGCGTTCACAGACCGCGTGGGCAAAGCCCTACTGCACCTGAATCTCGACGAGATTCTTCACGCCCATATTGCCGGGCATCCCAGGCATCACAGAGCGGAACCCGCCGCCATCCTGTGCCGCCAGGACGCAGGTGTCGCAGGACTCCAGATCGGCCATGGGCACCTCGGCGCTGTAGCCGTCGTCGGCGATGAGCATCACCACGGTGGCACCGTCCTGCGGCTGTGCTTCGGCGACGAGTGCCTTGATGGGCACGCCGACGTACGTCTGGACCTCGCCCTCCTTGTTGGTGACCTCGGCCTCGACGGTAGCCATCTCTTGGAGCTGCGCTTCGGTCCACCCCATCTCCTGGGCTACCAGACCCGTCAGGATGACAGCGGCGTCACCCGTGGCGACCGGGACCACATCCGATGAGGCCTCCCCGCCCTGCTGCTCGCGCCACGGTTCCGAGTCGGGCACAAAGAGGGGCGCACCGAACGTGTCCACACCGAACGTGCTGATCATCTCCTGTGTCGGGACGGAGATGAGCCAATCGATGAACTGGTTGGCCAACTCTGCCTTGATGTGGGCTCCCTTGTCGGGGTTCACGGCAATGACGCCGTAGGGGTTAAAGAGGACGGGATCCCCCTCCACGAGGACCTCGAGATCGAGGCCCTCCTGGGTCAGTGCCAGGTAGGTTGCTCGGTCAGAGAGGGTGTAGGCGAGCTGTTCGTTGGCCATGTTGAGCACGTCGGCCATACCCTGGCCAGCGGACACGTACCAGTCGCCGGCGGGCTCGATGTCGGTCGCCCTCCAGACGGACAGCTCTTTGCTGTGCGTGCCGGATTCGTCGCCGCGCGACACAAAGGTCGACTCGGTCTCGGCGATCTGGGCAAACGCCGCAGGGGCGTCCGTCATACCGGCGATGCCGGCGGGGTCCTCCGCTGGCCCGACGATGACAAAGTCGTTGTACATGACGTCTTCACGGCGCACACCGTGCCCCTCCTCCATGAAGGCGTCTTCTTGGGCGCGGGCGTGCACCAGAAGCACATCGGCGTTGCCATCACGGCCGAGTTGTAGGGCCTGCCCCGTACCCACGGCGATCACGTTTACCGTGACGCCGGTCTCCTCAGTGAACACGGGCAGTATCTCACTGAGGAGGCCCGAGTCCTCAGTGCTCGTGGTGGTAGCCAGGATCAGCTCTTCCGCGCTTGGCTCTGGCGTCGGCTCAGCGGCTGCCTCTTCGGTGGGCTCGGCCGCCGGTTCTTCGGTGGGCTCGGCCGGCTCCGCTGTTGGCTCTGCGGTAGGCTCGGCCGGTGCGGCAGTCGGTTCGGCCGGCGCAGCGGTAGGCTCTACGGGCGCTGCCGTGGGCGTGGCCGGCGCAGTGCAGCCCAAGAGCAGGGCGACAATGAGCAAGAGACTGGCGAAACGAAGCACAGCGGACTTCATGACACTTCCTCCTGACTGGTATCCTATGCGTGCTGCGCCGGGGCTACGTGTACCCGCGAGGCGCGGAGAGGACGCGTGGTTCAGTACACCATTCTTCCCTCCACAAATGCCAGGGTGCGGGGGTCGCGCGGCGATGCAAAAAAGGCGTCGACGTCGGCCTCTTCGATGAGCGATCCGTTGAGCAGCAGGCCCACGCGGTGGGCCAGCCGCCTCGCCTGAAAGACGTTGTGCGTCACCAGCACGATGGTCGTGCCGCGCTCAGCGTTCAGCGACCGCACAATGTCCTCGATGAGGCTCACGTTGTAGGGGTCCAGGTTCGCGGTGGGCTCGTCGAGGAGCAGCACTGACGGTTCGAGCACGATGGCTCGGGCCAGAGCGACGCGCTGCGCCTCACCGCCAGAGAGGGTGGGGGCCTTCTGCCGAGCCAGGTGCGTCAGACCAACGCGTTCCAGCGCGTCGGCCACGCGGTCTTGATGCGCACGGTTTCCACGGAGCCGCAGGCCGTAGGCGACGTTGGACCGAACGTCGCGGTTCAGCAGAATGGGCCGCTGAAAGACGGTGGTGACCCGACGACGCACGTTCAACGGCACGGAGCCATCGGGCGTGAGGCACACGTCGCCAAAGTAGATGCAGCCCGCGCTCGGCGTCTCGAGAAAGTTGAGCAGACGCAGCAGAGTGCTCTTGCCCGCACCGCTGGGACCCACGATGGCCAAAATCTCGCCACGACGAATGCGCAGATCATCGATGGACAGGATTTCGCGGGTATCGTAGCGCTTGGCGACGCTCTCCAAGCGGTAGGCGATGTTCTGGTCGTTACCGGTCGTCATTCGCCAGCCGTCCTTCCTTGGAGAGAGAGCATGAGGACATTGGTGATGAACGAGAGCGCCAGCAGGATGATGCCGATGGCCATGGCCAGGTCAAAATTGCCCTTGCGCGTCTCCAAGACGATGGCGGTGGTGAGCACGCGCGTACGGTGCTCGATGTTGCCGCCCACGAGCATCACTGCGCCGACCTCGGAGATGATGCTGCCAAATCCCGCGACGATCGAGACGACAACGCCAATGCGCGCCTCCATCAGGATGGTCCATGCCGCCTGCAGGGGCGTTGCTCCAAGGGCGAGGGTTTGCAGCCGCAGTTGGGGATCCACCCCCATGACGGCGGCCATCGTAAAGCCCGCTACCAGAGGAAACGAGATGATGGCTTGCGCGGCGATCATGGCCGCGGGCGTGAACAGCCTCGGGATCATGTCACCCTCGATCTGCCCCAGTGGACCGTTGCGCGACAGGATGAGGTACACGAGCAACCCGATAACTACCGGCGGAAAGCCCATGCCCGTATAGAGCAGCGAGATCACCAGCCGCCGTCCGACGAACCGCGTCAAGCCGAGGAGCGCCCCCAGCGGTATGCCCACGAGGGTGCTGAACACGAGGGCGATGCCCGAGACCTGCAGCGAGAGGATCACGATCTCACGGAGGCCGGCATCACCGGATAGGATGAGCTGTACAGCTTGCGTCAAACCACTGAGTATCTCGTTGATGGCTGATCACTCCCCACAGCGATAGCCCCGCACAGCAGAACGTGGGCGCGTTGCACTGTAAGCGTAGTGGAAGGTGGGCTCTGGATGCCCATGGAGCAGCGTCGTCGGTAACGACAGAACGCCGGCGTCCTTCCCGTACACGGAAAGGCACGCCGGCGTTGGGCCGTCGTCGTGTTCTCCTTTCCGAACGCGGGGGGCGTGGCCGTTTCCAGCCGCACCGTTCGTCGGGG
>DUUT01000117.1 GCA_012841405.1 Chloroflexota bacterium | reverse complement strand
GGCAGCGGAGGGATGTCTCGTCATCGATGAGGAGGTCCGGGCCGAACCCGGACGGCGTTCGACCTGCGGCGGCGCGCGAGGCGAGCACGATCAAACGCCCAGCGACACCCGTCGGACGCAGCGGGGAATCGAGGCCGCGCTGGGCGGCGTCGGCGTCGAGCCGGTGCATGGCGATGGGCACCCGCCACTGATCGCGTAGCGTCGGGGCGCCGCCCATATGATCGGTGTGTCCGTGGGTGAGGACGATCAGCGCCAGGTCCCGCTCGGGGGTGATTCCTGCCCGCGTGACGGCACGCGCGATGCGCTCTTCACTGCCGCGCACCCCACTATCCACGAGGAGCCATCGGCCACACCGCACCAAGAAGGCGCGAACAAAGCCCAGATCAATCGGGACAACCTCCTGCGCACGGTTCATCGCAGCGTCCCTCCCTCCGTCGGGCCGTCAGTGTGTCGATTCTAGGGCCTGCCCAAGCTGACGTCAAGTGCTATCCGGCCCCTCCTCGTGCCAGGGGTTCGACACAGAGAAAGGGAGTGGCCCCTGGGCCACTCCCCGATGTGCATCCTCTGCGCTCGCCGTCACCGCGCTGGCGGCACCACGTTACCCAGCGACAGCCACCGATACCGACAGCAGGTTGTCACCCTCGTCGGTCTCATGGATGCCTGCCGGCGAATCCACGGCGACGAAGAGCTCGACGTCGCCACTCGCTGCCGGCGTCCACGGCACCGTAACGATAGCCATACCGGCGCCGCCGTCGATGGGCGCCGTGTACTGGGTGGCGCCGATCTGCACGCCGCCCTTGGTGGGATCGCCGTCAAAGAAGCGCACCGCCACCCGCCGCGGCGTCGGCACCTCGCCGTTGTTGATGAGCTTGGCCTGCAGTCGGGTCTCCTCACCGACGCGGGGCGTGCTCGCGGCGGTCAGATCCACCGGCTTGAGATTCACCGTTCGCGGCTGCGCCGCGGCCAGCGCGGCGTAGCGCTGACCATGCACCGTCATCGGGCCGGGGGTCCTCGTCTCTGGATCGAACGAGAACAGCTCACCGCCACCCGTCTTTGTCAGAGCGAACCACGCCCAGCGCTGCACCAGCCGGTTGCCGTCGTGCCGGTAGCCGATCTCGGCGTCGGTCGCCGTCAGCAGGTACCCGATCAACTCATCGATGAACGCCAGGATGTGTGCATCGGCTGTCGCCTGGTCGGGGTAGAGCGCCTGCCATTCGATGATAAAGCCCATCTCGGTGATGATGAGTGGGCAGTCGTGATAGCCATTCCTGGCCATGAACTCGCGGAACCACACGATCATGTCCTTGATGAGGCCCACGTCGACGTGGTGCGCGAGGGGCAGCTCCACCCTCTCGTTCGCCTCATCCGAGATCCCCACCGGCAGGTAAGCGCTCGCGCGAAGGCCGGCCTCTTCCTCAGGTATCTCGGGCAGGAAGTAGGCGTGGGTGTTCCACACATCCACGGGCATCTTGGTCCCGTACCGCTGCTGGTACGCTGCCAGGATCGCCTCAAGATAGCGAATCCGCAGCGGCGTGGGCTGGGCGATACCCCCGGCCGACACGACGGCCGTCGGATCGATCCCCTTGATGAGATGGTACACCTCGTGGTACTGTTCGGCGTACCGCGCAGGCGTCACGGCATCCTTCGCCGGCGAGTCAGGCTCGTTGCCGATGAGCCACAGCGCCCCAGGGTTGGCTCGTACCAAGGCCTCCAGCGCTGAACCGGACGGGCGAGGAGCACCATTCTCACTCAGCCCGACCACGTGTACAAAGCTAATCCCGCCAGGGCGTATCGGAGTACGGCGGGACGTCCAATCGAGGTACCAGCCCGCGTTCAGCGTGTATGTGGGATAGGCGCGCACGTGGATACTCTCGATGGGGGCTGCACCGAACCCAAACCGGCTGACGCGCTGCAGGTTGGGCACGAAATCGCGCTGTACCGACGGCAGTCGCAGCGTCCAGCCGCCGGATGGCGCCTGGGCGACCACAGCAGCGCTCGGGAAAATGAGCAACAGCGAGAACAGAATTGCAGCGATGTGGGCACTACGTCGGGGTAGCTTCATTGTCGTGGCTCCCTGTGTGTGTGATAGGTAGTGCACTACGGATGGAGAGGACTAGAGCCCCTAGAGTCCTTCTCGTCGCCAGCAACGGAATGATAGCATACGCCGCTCCAAGGATCAAGAAGGCACGATATGCAACTACGCAAAACCCCATGGATCGCTATGACACCACAACCCGTGGAGTGCGCCTAACGGCGCCGTAGCCGGCGACCTCACCTGGCCTCCGCTCGGATCATCGGCAACCCGACGGGATACGTCACCTCCAGCCCCGCCGGCAAGGTATTGTCTCCCTCGTTCGTCTCGGCGATCGCATTCAGCGGATCCACCTGCACGTAGAGGTCGTACGCTCGAGCCTCGGAGGGCGTCCACGCCACCGAGGCGATGGCCAGCGCAGCGCCGCCGTCCAGCGCCGTGATGTACTGCGTATCACCGATCTGCACGCCACCCTTCGACGGATCGCCCTCATAGAAGCGCACCGCCACCGGCACCGTGGTGGGCACCTCTCCATTATTGGTGATCTTGGCCTGGAGACGCGTCGGTACGCCCACGTGGGCGCCATGGCCGGAGCCGGCCTCAGCCCACACGTCTACCGGCAACAGGTTCACCGTCTTGGGCTGGGAGGCGGCGAGTTCCGCATAGCGCCGACCGTAGACGCTCACCTCCCCCGTGTCCTGCTCGCACAGCCAGCCGCTCCAACTCCCCGTCAGCGCGAACCACGCCCAGCGCTGGACGAGGCGGTCGTCATCGTACGGGCAGCCGATCGTGGGGTCCTTCCGATTCAGCAGATAGTCGATGGAGGCGTCCATAAAGGCGAGCACCTTGGCATCCGCCCCGGCACGGTCCTCTGGGTCCTCAACGAAATAGTCCCAGGGCAAGATCACGCCAAACTCGGTGATGATGAGGGGGCAGTCTTGATAGCCGCGCTCGGCCATCCACTGGCGAAAGCGATCGACCATCTCCTGAAAAACGGCGATATCGATGTGATCCTCGACCTCATAGAGCCTGCCCAGTGCCTTGCCCTCTGCATCCGAGATGCCCGGCGGATAGTACGCTCCCCAGCTGTCCTTCTCCTCACGCAGGATATAGATGTGCGTGTTCCAGACATCCACCGGCATCGGGGTGCCGTAGCGACTGGTGTATGCCTCCAGGATGCGGTCGAGGTACCGCATGCGGAGCGGCGTGGGCTGTACGATGCCACCGGCAGAGACGAGCGCCGTAGGGTCCCCCGCCTTGATGGCACGATACAGCTCGTGGTAGGCTTGAGCGTACTGGTCCGGCGTCACGTTGTTCTGTAACGGCGAGTCCGGCTCGTTGCCGATCAGCCACAGCGCCCCCGGGTTGGCCCGGACGGCCGTCGCCAGCGCCGCTCCAGAGAGCGCGCTCGTTCCGTCCTCGCGGAGGTTCACCAGCTGCGCAAAGGAGACTCCGCCGGGGCGCGAAGGGGCGGGGGTCGCCGTCCAGTCCAAGTACCACCCCGCGTTGAGGCTGCTCAAGGCAGAGAGGGATACCGCCGTCGGGCCGACGGGGGGCACCCCCACGCCAAACCGGCTCATCCGGTGAGAGGGGTCCAAGTAGTTGCGCCCGACAATGGGCAGGTCAAGACGCGCGGTACCCTGCGCCGATACGCGCGCACCCAACTGACCGTGCCCGAGGCGCGCCGCGGGGTTGGCGCCCAGCCGCAGTGCGCCAGCGAGCACGACACATAGCAGAGCGCCCACGGCCAGCCACCGGAGATGAGTCGCCTTCATGATGTACTCTCCATGTGCAGATACGGATGGCGGTGAACGACGATGCGTCACGCGCGACCCTGCAAGACACCGCGCCATGGTAGCACAGCTGCCTCAGACGGGCAAGTCGCTTATACCGTCCTTATTCTCATTCCCTGCTTATTATGCGCTCTTGTGCCCTTTTACCCATCACGGGCGATGGCTTGCATCTGAAGAGGAGAGCAGAGCGTGATGACAGCCAGCGATACGGCGACCGCGATTGCCGCCGATCTCGCCGCCCTCGGTGTGCGCCGCGGCGGCATCCTTCTTGTGCACGCGTCTCTATCGTCATTGGGCTGGGTGGAGGGCGGCGCCGAGACGGTCGTCCTCGGCCTGCTGCGGGCTTTGGGCCCCGAGGGTACGTTGGCCATGCCCGCCCTCAGCTACGACTATGTGGGTGCTCGCAACCCGGCGTTCGATGTCCGCTTGACGCCATCGTGCGTGGGCGCCATCGCCGAGCATTGGCGGCTGCGCCCAGGCACCCGGCGCAGCGTGCACCCCACCCACTCGATATGCGCGGCGGGTCCCGCTACCAGTGCCCTGCTGGACGATCATGTCCTCGACGAGACCCCCTGTGGTCGCCATTCCCCCTTTCGCCGCCTGCGCGACCTTGGCGGGCAGATCCTGTTCCTCGGCTGCGGTCTGCGACCGAACACATCGATGCACGGCGTGGAAGAGATCGTCGAGGCGCCCTACCTCTGGGGCGATACGATCACCTATCGCCTGACGCTGGAGGGCGGCTCGGTCATCAAAGCGCGCCACAGGCATCATGGCTTTGCCGGCTGGCGCCAGCGCTATGACCGCGTCGCCGACATTCTAGCGGAGGGTACAGAGCTAAGAGTCGGGCCGGTACTCCGCGCAACGGCCCACCTGCTGGAGGCGCCCGCACTGTGGAGCCGCGCCGAGGCCATCATGCGCCGTGCGCCGTACCACTTTGTCGAACGCTTTGACGAGACGCCACCAAGAATCACGTGATCGCATCGTCGCGCCCCTCACGCTTTGACGCGCCGCCAGCGCTGGGCTAGACTCATGCAGTAAGCGCTCCGCGACGGGTGTGGAACGGAAGGCGACGGGAGGAATGGTGACACAGCCCACGCATGCAACGGCCATGATATCCGTGGCTCCGCCACGTCTCGGCGAGCCATCGGAACGCCCCGGAGTGCTGTCATCGTGAAGCTCCCCGTCGTCATCGCCTCTCCCGCCATACGTCGTAGCCTGGCGCAGGGCCACCCCTGGGTGTATCGCGACCAGATCACGCCCCTCAAGGGACGCAGCACCCCACCACGCTACCCCTCCGGCACGTGGGTCCGCGTGCTCAGTGGGTCCTTCGAAGGGGTCGGCCTGTGGAACGCCGAGGGCGCGATCGCCGTGCGCCTCTTTCCCGTGGACGGCGGGGTGCCTGACGAGAAATGGCTCGTCGAGCGCGTGCGAGCGGCCTATGCGCTGCGCGCCCCCATCCGTGAGTGGGCACCTCCTGAGCGGCAGACGACGGCCTATCGCTGGGTGTATGGGGAGAGCGACGGCCTCCCCGGGGTCGTGGTCGACCTCTACGATCGCTGGGCCGTCGTCGTGCTCTACGCGCGGGGTCTCGACGCCCTCCTAGCGCCGCTCCTCGTCGCGCTGCGATCGGTCGCCTCGCTCGAGGGAATCGTCGTACGGCGTGATGCGCGCGATACCGCTTCGGCCGGGGCGGAGGTGGCCTGGGGCCGGCGCCCGCCGGCTGACCTGGTGATCCAGGAGAATGGGCTGTCGTTTTACGTCGACCTGCTACGGGGGCAAAAGACGGGCTTTTTCCTCGATCACCGCGACAACCGCGCTACCATCGAGCCCTGGTGTGCTGGCGCCGAGGTGCTCAACGCCTTTGCGTACACCGGCGCCTTTTCCCTCTATGCTCTGCGGGGCGGAGCCGCGCACGTCACCGGGGTGGATATCGCCCCGGCGTCAGCCCCCGAGACGCGCCGGATTGTAGCGCTGAACGCCATGCCCCCCGAGCGCAATGAGTCAGTGGTGGCCGACTGCTTTGAGTGGCTCACCCACGCCGCGGAACAGCGCCGGCAGTTCGACGTGGTCATTGTGGATCCGCCCTCGCTGGCGAGGGCCAAGGCCAGCCGCCATGCGGCTGCCCGTGCCTACACTCGGCTGAACACGCTGGCCCTGCGCTGCCTCAGGCCCGGCGGCGTCCTGGCCACCGCCAGCTGCACCAGCCAGGTCTCGCCCGACGCGTTCCGCGAGGCGTTGGCCGCGGCCGCCGCCCAGGCCGGTCGTCGCCTGCTGATCCTCCACGAGGCGGGCCACGCCATCGACCACCCCGTCCCGGCCCATTTCCCCGAGGCGCGGTACCTCAAGTTCGTGCTGGGCATCGCCGAGTAGAGTAGCTCCACCGACGACGGCGATGGGCGGCGTGACATACGCTGGCCTCGACGCGTTATGGCTGACCTGGACGCGTCTCCTGCGAGGAACCCATCGCCACCACAAAGGCCGCGGCGGTGGCGTCGGTGTGCGTCAGGCTGATGGCCCACTCATCGAGACCCAGCTCTCGTGCCCGGGCCAAGGCGCGGCCGTGGAGAGCTACCAGCGGCTTGCCGCGATGGTCGGCCAGCACCTCCATCTCGACCCACGAGACGCCCACCAGCCCCGTGCCCAGCGCCTTGGAGATCGCCTCCTTGGCCGCAAAGCGCGCAGCCAGCTCGGGGACGCGCCCCCGGCAATAGGCCACCTCCGCCGGCGTGTAGATGCGCCGCAAAAAGCGCTCCCCCCAGCGATCGAGGGCCCGCCGGATGCGGGGGATCTCGGTCAAATCGACGCCAACGCTCAGCATGTCTCGCGTGTCCTCCCTGCTCATGGATGGTACCGGTAGCGCGGATGGGCACGACACAAAAAGGGCACCCCTGCAGGAGGAACCCGCAGGGGTGTCCCCTCAACGTACCGTGGGGCTAGTACGCTTCCTCAGGAGCTCCTTCCGATTCGGGTACTGGTCGCAACATGGGATCGAGTATGCGCTCCATCGCCATGGTATGGCTGCAGAGGCCGCGCTGCTGGAAGAACTGACAGCCACAGGTCCAGTGGCCTTGCTCATAGGCGACCTGATAGGCATCATGGTCGCCCTGGAACGTCACCTGGAAGGAGTCGAATCGTACACGATCGCGTTCCTCGGCATAGCGCTTGGCCTTCTGGATCTTGCTGATCATGCCCGAATCCATGATTTTACCCCCTCGATGTAAAGAAAAAGCACCAGGGCAAACGCGGCCCCCGGTGCGTCTGAGAACGACGGACGACGGTAACGGCATCTCGTATCAAGTGGTCACCCCCACGGGTGGTCAACTCGTCCTCCTTGGAGTATACGCTCCTCAGGGAAGCGTGTCAATGCACGCTTCTGCGGCGCAGCCCCCTACGCACCGCCCGATCCCGCCACACCAGAGAGCAGGACGGCTCGCACGGGCGACGCCTCAGCGTGCACCATCTTGAGCGGCAGGCAGACGAGCAGGTAGCGACCGGGCTGCACTTGGGAGAGGTCGATCCCCTCCAGGATGAGTACCCCTGCCTCGAGCAGGATGTGGTGCGCCGCAAGCGTCGCATCATCGGCTGCGTCCACCGAGAGATAGTCGATGCCGACGAGCATGGCGCCCAGCGTCACGCAGCAGACGGCGGCCGCCGGCGCAATCGAGACGTACCGCTCCGTGTAGATCGGCGACCGCGATCGCCCCGCGCGCGAGTTGTCGGTGCGTAGGAGCAGCGCCTCGCCATTCTGCAGACGCACGGAGGCGAGGTGCTCCGGACGCACTATCGCCGCTCCGGCGACGTCGGCTACCAGCGCGGGCAACACGAACGCGCTCGCCGGGTAGCCGTCCAGCGTGCGCCCTCCCGCCACCACGTGGGCGGGCGCGTCGATGTGTGTTCCGGCGTGGGCACTCATGGTCAGATTCGACAACTCGAAGGACGCCCCCTGCGCGAGGGTACTCTGTACGACGCGCTCGAACGGCACGTCGCCGGGATACGTGGCTGCCTCAATACCCAGGGTAACACTAATGTCGTGCACCGCGATACGTTCCATGCGCATCCTCTCCCCTTGCGTGCGCTGGCTGTCGCGCCTCAGCGGCCATCCTGTGGCGATGGCGCCGCCACGATGCGCAGGATGCGGTCATCATCCGCGGCTGGGCGCCCACGACCGTCTCGGTTGCTCGTAGCGATGTAGAGGTGCCCATCGGGGCCCATGGCCACGATCCGCAACCGACGGTAGACGCCAGTGAACAGCTCCTCTTCCTCGACCAGCGAGAGGCCATCATCGCCGCCCAACACGAGCCGATGCAGGTGTTGGCCGCGCAAGGTCCCAAAGAGCAGGTTGCCCTGCCACACCGGGAGTGCCGTCCCTTGGTAAAAGGCGGCGCCCGCGGGAGCCCACGTGGTGCCGGCACCGCTGTACGCCAGGGGATCGGTAAACCGTTCGTCGCCCCTGCCCGTGACGACGGGCCAGCCATAGTTCGCGCCCGGGCGGATGACGTTCACCTCGTCGCGACAACAGAGCCCCCCTTCACCACTCGGACCGTGCTCTGTGGCCAAGAGCTCGCCCGTCCCGGGATGCCACGCCAGCCCCTGCGGGTTGCGGTGCCCATACGAGTAGACGAGCGACCCCTCAAAGGGGTTATCCTCGGGCACCGAGCCGTCGGCGTTGAGGCGCAGGATCTTGCCCGACAGTGCGCCCAGATCCTGTGCCGTCGATCCACGTCCGGCGTCGCCGGTGGTGGCATAGAGCTTGCCGTCGGGCCCAAAGGCGATGCGTCCGCCATTGTGGTTACGCGCCCCAGGGATGCCCTCCAACAGCGTCGTTTCGTCCTCCAGGCGGCCGTCGCGCAGCACCCACCGCGATATGCGGTTCGCCAGCCCAATCCCCTGCTGGTAGGTGTACATGGTGTAGACAAAGCCATTGTCGGCAAACCCTGGGTCCAGGGCCAGCCCCATCAGGCCCCCCTCGCCCACCGCCGCGACGCGAATCTCGGCCAGAGGCTCTGGCTGTAGTTGCCCATCGACAATCACGCGGACGCGTCCCGGCCGCTCAGTGACGATCATACGCCCATCGGGTGCCCAGACCATCTCCCAGGGGGCCTCTAGCCCTGTAGCGACGATCTCGACCTGCGGCTCCACGTCGGCTATGGGGGCAGGCGTCGGCGCGGCTGTGGGCGTTGGAAGGCGGGTCTCGGTGGGTTGTGGCGACGGCACCGCCGTGGGCGAAGCAGGCGGTGTGGTCGTGGCCACCGCGGTGGTGGCGACTGGGGTCGCTACCGTCGCGTCCGTGGGGGTGCTCGTCGCATCTATGGTCGGCTGCTCCCTACCGGGTGCCGGCGCCGGCGCTCCGCCACCATTCGCCGGAGCGGAGCGACACGCACCCGCCACGAGCAGTACCAGGAACAACGCTATGAACGTGTCAGGCCATCGTCGGAACGCCATGCGCCTCCCTCCTTTGAGACCGCTGACGACCGGCGTCGGCGCCCATCGCTTCTGCCAGAGACGACCTGCCGGCCGCCGAGCGATGGCTCGGCGACCGGCAGATGCGCCTGTCGTCGGTGCGGGTGTGGTCATCGCGTCAGCGCTCGAAGGGACTGGAGCGAATGCTGCTGTACTCCTGCCAGGAACCGTCATAGTTGGCCACGGCGGGGTATCCCAACAGCTCGTGCAGAACAAACCACGCGTGGGAAGAGCGCACGCCGATCATCGAGTACACGATGATGTCGTGCTCAGGACCGATGCCCGCTCGACGATACAGCCGCTCCAACTCTTCGGTGGGGCGCAGACGTCCATCGTCGCCAATGGCGTGGGCCCAGTTCACGTTCACTGCGCCGGGGACGTGCCCACCACGCGACGTGGGGGGCTGATGGCCCGTGTACTCCATGGCCGTGCGTACGTCCAGATAGCGCGTGCCTGGGTCTTGCAGGCGGTCGATCACCTCGCGCCACTCGGCGCGGATCGCGCGATTGGTGGCCCGGGCAACATAGACCGTCGGCTCATCGGGCCGCTCGACGGTCGTCAGCTCTTCGCCCTCTTGCCCCCAAGCGGCGCGCCCTCCATCCAGGAGACGCACGTCCTCATGTCCATAGTACTTGAGTACCCAGTAGGCGCGCGCTGCATAGACGCCGAGGCAATCATCGTATAGCACGATCGTGTCATCCTCGGTTATGCCCCGCGCGCCCAGGGCTCGGGCCAACGCCTCACGGCTCAGCACCTGCCCCCCGACCGGGCCATGGCGTGCCGTCAGATCGTCGCGCCAATGGATGAACCGTGCACCGGGCAAGTGCCCTTGCGCATACACCTCTGGATCGCTACTCACGTCCAGCAGGCGAACACGATCGTCATCGAGGTGCTCACGCACCCAGCGTGGATCAACGAGCACACGCTCGCGTATGGCAACGAGGTCTGCCTGCAACTCGGGCTCCCGCTCAGCAACCGGCGCTCTCGCGCCCCATTGATCGTCGGCGCGTCGGCGCGGTACCGTTCTATCCACAGTATCGGCCTCCTTCATGTCCGGTCTCTGCGCGGTCTCGATAGGCATCTACAGCATGATTCCGAGTAGATGCGTTGCCGATTTCGCATAAACCGGAGTTTGTCTATCAATATATCGGATTATTAAAGTGGTGTCAAGGGCCAGGCGAAGTCCAGCGCAAACGTCCTCCGTAACGCTCTGCAGGAGCTGGCCTGACCTCCCGTGTCAGGGGTAGCGCACCACAACGCCTTGACGCTGCGATGCGCGCTGCTATACTGCCGACCATGGTTCGGCGTTGTGCCACTCTGCGCTGTGCCAGGCTACCTCGTTCGTTCGGCTTCGCCTGTTGCCCGTATCGGAGGTCACTATGCGTCTTCGGGACCGGCTGTGGAATCCCTACGCGGTCGTATTCCTCAGCAACGCCTGCATCATGGTGCTCGAGCTCGTGGCCAGCCGGATCATCGCTCCCCGGTTGGGCGTTTCGCTGTACACCTGGACCTCGGTGATCGGCGTGATCCTGGCGGGCATCTCTATCGGCAACTACCTCGGCGGGCGCCTGGCCGACCGCTATGCGTCACCGTTTTTTCTCGGGCTGATCCTTGCGCTGGCCTCCTTGGGCAGCCTGAGCATCCTGGCACTGACGAACGCTCTTTCAGGCGTCGGCCTCTCCGATCGCCTCCCGTTGCTCCTCTCCGTCGTGGTCTATATCGCCGGCCTTTTTCTGCTACCCAGCCTCATCCTGGGATGCGTATCGCCCATCGTGGTCAAGCTGAGCCTGACAGACCTCCACCGCTCCGGCACCACCGTGGGCAAGATCTATGCATGGTCGTCGATCGGCAGCATCGTCGGCACCTTTGCTACCGGATTTTGGCTGATTTCGTGGTTTGGGACGCGCACCGTGGTACTGCTCGTAGCGGGCGTGCTGATGCTCATGGCCATCTGGTTTCTGACGGACGGACGCAGGGTGCGTGCCGCCACAACCGCAGCCGTCGCTCTGGTGCTCTTTGGTGGATCCGTGGGCTTGCTTTACAGCGGGGGGAACCTGAGCCGGGAGTGTCTCCTCGAGACGAACTATTTCTGCATCAAAGTGCACGACAAAGAGATGGGTGATACCGCGGTCCGCGAGCTGGTGCTTGACCGCCTCGTGCACAGCTACTCGAACCTCGAGGACCCTACCCATCTCGTCTATGGCTATGAGCGCACCTATGCCGAAGTGATCCGGCCGATGCTGTCGCACCGGCCGGATCTATCCGCGCTGTTCATCGGCGGAGGGGGCTATACCTTTCCCCGCTACCTCGAGGCGCTCGCTCCGGACAGTCGGCTGGTGGTGGCCGAGATCGACCCCGCAGTCACCGAGGTCGCCCACGAGCTCCTGGGGCTGTCGCGCGAGACGCGCATCACCACCCACAGCCTCGATGCCCGCATCCTGTTGGCCACCAATGACGTGGGCGACGGCTTTGATATCGTCTTTGGCGATGCCTTTAGCGACTATTCGGTGCCCTATCACCTGACGACACTCGAGTTCGACCGCCTGGTCTCGGACCTCCTCCGCGATGATGGGGTATACCTGGCAAACGTCATCGACGGCGGCCGCCATGGGCACTTTTTGCGCGCCTACGTGCAGACGTTGCGTCAGGCCTTTGCTCACGTGGCCGTCATCCCCTCCACCAGCGCTTGGCGCGACTCGCCGCGCACCACCTTTGTCATCGTGGCAAGCAAGCAAGCCATCGACCTGAGCCACCTGCCCGCCACCGAGCAGCCGGTTCCGCCCGAGGAGCTCGACGCCTACCTCGCCGAAGAGGAGCCCATCATCCTCACGGACGAGTATGTCCCCGTTGACAACCTCCTGGCACCCGTCTATCGAGACTCCCACGGCAGCTAGCCCCACCGCGCCCTCGCGCGAGGCGCTCACCCCATGGTGACGCGCACGTGGTGATCGCCGCCATCGTCCATCAGCGGGATCCGCTCCTCCGACACCGCCTCACCGTCCAGAGTGACGCGTAACACGCCCTGCTGCACGCCGTAGGGATTGTCCACCTCGATGTGATAGGTGGCCGCCCCAAAGCGGTACGTCACCCGGAACGACGGCCAATCCTCTGGAATGCGCGGATCGATGCGCAAGGCGTCGCCCTCCCGGTGCATGCCGAGGATGGCCTCCAAGCCGAGGCGGTACATCCAGCCGGCCGAGCCGGTGTACCACGTCCATCCTCCACGCCCGTTATGCGGTGGAACGCTATAGACATCCGCCGCCACCACATAGGGCTCTACGTGGTAACGCTCCACCGCGGCGCGATCCTTCGCGTGGTTGATCGGGTTCAGCAGGGCATACAGGCGGCCGGCCATGTTGCCCTGCCCCAGCTTGGCAAACGCCCACACCGTCCACACCGCACCATGAGTGTACTGCCCCCCATTCTCACGGATGCCGGGCAGGTAGCCCTTGATGTAGCCCGGGTCGCGCGTCGTGCGGTCAAAGGGCGGCGTGAACAGCATGATGAGCTGATCATCGCGGCGCACGAGGTGCTCGTTCACTGCGGCCATCGCTTGCACCTGCCGTTCAGGTGTTCCAGCGCCTGACAACACGGACCATGACTGGGCAATGGAGTCAATCTGGCACTCCAGGTTCTGCGAAGAGCCCAAGGGCGAGCCGTCATCATAAAAGGCCCGCAGGTACCAGCCCCCGTCCCAGGCATGCGCGTTCAGTGCTTGCTGCAACCGCTCTGCCCGACGCTCGTACTCTTCGGCCAGCTCACCTTGGCCAACGTGGCGGCACAAGGCTGCAAAACGCGTCAACACCACGTGGATAAACCACCCGAGCCAGACGCTCTCGCCCTGCCCCTCGATCCCGACACGGTTCATGCCGTCGTTCCAGTCGCCCGCGCCCATCAGAGGCAGGCCGTGGCGCCCCTCGGTGAACCCGTGCTCGATGGCCCGCACGCAGTGCTCAAAGAGCGTACCGACCCTATCGGTGCGCCGATAGTGGTCATAGCGCTCCTCCTCGTCAGGATCCAGGATGGGTCCCGTCAGGTAGGGCACCTCCTCATTGAGGATGGTCGCGTCGCCCGTGGTAGCCACATAGTGGGCAGTGACGTAGGGCAGCCAGAGCAGATCGTCCGTGATACGGGTACGCACCCCTCGACCGGATGGCGGATGCCACCAGTGCAGCACATCACCACGCTCGAACTGGTGCGCTGCCGCCCGCAAAATGTGCTGACGCGCCTCCTCCGGACGAACGTGCACCAGCGCCATCACGTCTTGCAGCTGGTCACGGAAACCATACGCACCGCTAGACTGGTAAAAGCCCGACCGGCCCCAGATGCGCGCCGACAGCCCCTGATACAGCAGCCAGCGATTGAGCATCACGTCCATCGCCCGATCCGGTGTCTCCACGGTCACCCTGCCCAAGAGATCCTCCCAGAAGGCCACGGTATCGTCCAGGGCGGCACGAGCGGCCTCGGGCCGACGATAGTGCCGCACGAGATCGAGGGCATGCTCGCGATCGCGCCCCTGCCCCAGCAGGAACCAGACGTCCTGTGTCTCGCCCGCATCGAGGTCGATGTGCACCCTCAACGCCGCACAGGGATCGAACCCCGGCAGAAAGCGTCGGTCGAGGCCGACGCGGTCCAGCGCCGCCGGGTGGCGCAGCTCGCCGAGCCGCCCCAAGAACTCGACGCGATCACCGGTCATGCCGTGGAGCGGATTGCTCGACGCAGCAAACGCCACGCGCTCCCCAAACTCGGCGTTATAGGGGTTACGGCCCAACAGCGCCTGGGTCTCCCCATCAAACTCGGGGATCACAAACGGCCGGCTCTCCTCCGCGTTCGTGCCGAGCACCCAAGAGGCAAACAGCGTCGCGGTGATGCGCCGCTTCGCGTCCGAGGTGTTCTCCAACCGCAGATGGTACAGCTTGACGGGATCCTCGGGTGCTACCGACAGGGTGAGCTGCTGCTTGAGCCGGTGGCTGTTGTGCTCATAGACGGTATAGCCCGCGCCGTGCCGCACCAGATAGGGCGCATCTGCACGGGCGGGAAGCGGCGTAGGACTCCATATCTGCCCCGTCTCCTCATCCCGTAGATAGATAGCCTCGCCGGGCGGGTCAGACACCACGTCGTTGCTCCACGGCGTGAGCCGATTCTCTCCGCTGTTCACGGCCCACGTATACGCCGAGCCCGACTCGGTGGCGATGAACCCCAACTCCGGGTTCGCCACAACGTTCGACCAGGGAACGGGCGTCCATTCGCCAGACCGGAGATAGATCACATACTCGCGACCATCCGGCGTGAACCCACCGATGCCGTTGTCAAAGAGGAGATCGGTTGGCCGCTCGACGGGCGGTGTGCCCTCCAGCGGGACCCACATCGGGCGCGTGGGCACCAGCTCGGGCAGGCGCACGGGCTCCCGGTCGAGCGGCTCGAGCTGCTCTGCCAGCGGCCCCCCGCCGCCATCCAGCACGACGCGGGCGGCCGTCTCGAGCAGGATGCGATCCGCCGATTCAAGGCGTTCGGCATCGACCAAAAAGATGCCCCCGCGACGGTTCATCCACGCGCCGCTGGTGGTGCGCTCGAGCATACGGTGCAGGCGCTCCTCCAGCTCCTGCGAGTAACCCGCCGGCTGCTCATTGAGGATGACGAGATCGATGCGCAGATTGCGCCGGCGCCAGAGCACATGCGCCGGCAACAGCTCCTGCACCAACGCGAGGTCATCGACACTGCGGACGCGTACGAGGAGGATGGGGTAGTCTCCCGAGATCCCCCGCCCCCAGAGGCTGGACTGGCCAAGCGTGTTGGCCGCCAACGTCTCGTGCTCGGCTCGTAGTGGCGTGCACGGGCAGATCAACGCCGAGAGGAGGCGCTGCGCATTGCGTATCTGTCGCGCGGACACGTCGAGCTGTCGCAGCTCCAGCTCGATGCGCGAGCGCGCCAGGTCAAAGGCACGCGCAATCGTCGCCGCATCGCGATAGCGCTGTGACAGCTCGATCGCTTGCTGCCGCGACCTGGCCGCGATGGTGATGAACGACAGCATGGTCGCCGTGTAGGGCTCCAAGACGATGTCTTGGCTCAGGGCCATGATCGGGTCGAGAGTAGCCCCCGTTGTCCCCGATAGCCCGGTACCACCGGGCCCCAGGGCTTGAGGTTCGCGCGCCGTGTGGCCTCGGCCAAGGAACCGCATGCGGTCCGTCTCATAGCGCGTCTCACCGGGTTGATCATCGCTACACACCACCATGTGCAGCAAGTAGATCGGGCGCTCGTTGCTCGACCGCGGACGCCTGCGGAAGAGCAAGGCGTTCCGGTCTGGCAGATACTCACTCTCGACAAAGAGCTTGCTGAATGCCGGGTGTCGCAGGTCACCGCCGTGCGGAGCGAGCGCCACCTCGGCATAGCTTGTCAGGTTCACATGACGGACGCGGTCTGTGTGGTTGTTCACCACAACCTGGCGTATCTCGACGTCATCCTCCAACGACACGCCGATGCGCGTGCGTACCGACAGACCGTCGCGCCGGCGATGGAACTCGGCTTGGTGCGCATAGTAGAGCACGGATTCGCTCTCGACGGGCGCTGCCACCGGCTGTAGTCCGCCGGACCACACCACCTCGTTGTCCTGATCGTACACGTACAGCCAGTTGCCCGTGTTCTCCAGGGCGGTATCGGCGCGCCACCGGGTCAGGTCCAGGTCCTGCCACCGGCTATAGCCAGCGCCAGACGAGGTGATAAAGGTGGTAAAATCGCCATTGGAGAGAACGTGTACCTCCGGATAGAGCGACCGCGTCGGCACCTGCCACGCCTCAACTCCCACCTGCGGGACCTCCGGTCGCACGGCCGGCACCTCCTGCGAGACGACCTCTTCCAGGGGCGCATCGTGTGGGATGCGCTCATGGAGCAGCAACTCGACACTGCGGACGCGCGGATCGGCGTGGAAGCGACGCGGTATCCGATCCCCCAGGAGACAGTTCGCCAAGGGGAGCAATATCATCGCTTGGTGGTGCGCCATAAACGAGCGCACGATGGCATAGCGCTGCCCAACGGACAGGTGCGCCGCTGTAAAGTCCACCGCCTCGTAGAACCCATAGCGCCCGAGGGCGCCGAGCGATCGCAAGGCGCGCACATTGCGCAGCACCTCATGAGGGCTCACGGGAAGCGCCAATAACGAAGCGTACGGCGTGATGACCAGATCCTCCGCCAGGCCACGCTTGAGGCCCAGGCGCGGCGCGCCAAAGGCGCGGTACTGGTAGGCTTGGTTGGCATCAAAACCATAGTAGCCCGACTCGGAGATGCCCCAGGGCACGCCCCGCTCCCGCCCGTAGGCGATCTGGTATTCCACCGCGGCGCGGATACTCTGCCCCAGCAGGGTGTCCTCCGGATGCTCCATGAGGATGGCAGGCATCAGGTACTCGAACATGGTGCCGCTCCATGATAGGAGCGTGCGCCTCCCATCGACCTCTGTCAGGGGTCGCGCCATGTGTAGCCAGTGCTTCTGTGGCACATCGCCTTTGGCAATCGCTACCAGGCTCGCGGTGCGCGCCTCGCTCGCCAAGAGGTCGTAGTAGCTGTTGTCGAGCTCTCCGATATCGACGTTAAACCCAATGTGGAACACCTCGCGACGCGGGTCATAGAGAAAGCCAAAGTCGGTCTCCTCGACCATGGCACTCGCTCGCTCGATGACGTACTCGAGGTCCTCCAAGAGGTCGCGCGCCGTCTCGCCCGCATCCTCCAGGCTATCGGCCAGGTTGGCGCACCACAGGCGCGCCTGGCGCAGCTTGGGCTCGATGGACCCCTCGCGCACCAGCAGGTCACGCAGATACTCGAGACGCTGACTGGCCGTCTCGCAGACGGTCGGCACGTCAGCCAGCACCGGGCCACTCGGAAGGCTGTCCACCAGCTCGCGCCAGGCGTCGAGGAGCTCGGGGGCCGTCTCCGGATCCGTGAACAGCTGGGGGGGATCGCGGAACAAGCTCACCCAGGGAAGAAGCAGTTCTATCTCACTCTGCAGGCTGATGAGATGGTGGTGGACGCGGTCGCTCCAGATGGTGAGATCGCGCAGGCTCTCGACATCGATCCGCGCCGATTCCGCCTCAATCACCCTGGCGATATCTTCGCTCAGCGTGCGACACCCATCGTAGCACACCGTGTCGAGCACTTTGGCCCAGTTCGCCGGCGAGCTCTGCCCCCTCAGCAGCTGATCGCGCAGCCACTCGATGCGATCACGCAAAACGCGTGCGTGCTCGGTCTCGAGCCCATCCTCGCGCAGGCCCTCCAACACCTCCTCGAGCACGTCCAGCGCGTCGCAGCCTCCCTCCCACTGTTGAGCGCTAACCACCGGCTGGTTTCGCAGCTCCAGACACCCCTGGATCATCGCCATCAAGCTGGCGACCAGGTTGCCGCTATCCACCGTGGACACGTAGCGCGCCGGCAGCGGAGCGAGGCTCTGCGTGTCGTACCAGTTCAACAGGTGGCCGCGATAGTGCTCCATGCGGTCCAGCGTCTCCATGGTGTAGCGGAGGCGCAGCACGAGATCGATCAAGCCGAGATAGCCCAAATCGTAGGCCGACAGCGTCGAGAGGAGCAACATCCCGATGTTGGTGGGCGATGTGCGGTGCGCCACCAACCCGCGCGGCGACTCTTGGTAGTGGTCGGGCGGGAGCCAGTTGTCATCGGGACCGGCAAAGTCCTCATAAAACAGCCACGTACGGCGCGCCAAACGGCGCAGCTCGAGGTTCTGCGCGGTGGAGAGAGGATGCGCCCCTCGATCGAGCGGCAGGCTGATCGCATAGGCGATCTGGGGTGAGGCCACCCATAGGACGATGAATGGCGCGGCGACGGCGAGCGCCATCGCGTTCTCTAGCGCCAGCAGTGCACCGATGGTGAGCGCGACGATCGGCGCTGGTGCCATCTCGGCCCATATCGGCGCCGGACCGCGCGACCGCTCGAGGGAACGCTCTGTATGGGCGGCCGGCGTCCACTCGAGCATGCCGCGATGCGTGATGTACATGCGCACCAGGGTCTGTCCGATGGCGTGGACCATGTTGGCCGCCTCATAGGGGATAAAGATCAGCTCCAAGAGCTGACGGTCCAGTGCCAAGCGTAGGGTGCGCAACACGCTTGCCGGTGAAGTGCCCCCCAAGAAGGCCGCCACGGCCTCGGGGATGGCGGCGAGAGCCGGAGCCAAGGGCACGAGCGCGCCCGCCGCAAACCACACCCACGGTGAGCCAGAGAGCCACAGCCACCCCACCACCCACAAGAGCACGACCGATGGCGCGATGAGGCTGCGACGCAGGTTGTCCACGATCTTCCAGCGGTCGAGGAACGAGAGATCGTTCGGACGCCGTGTGCCGCCTTCGGCTGGCACGCGGGGTGCTAGCCACGGCAACAGCTGCCAGTCCCCACGCACCCAACGGTGCTGCCGCCGCGTATGCGCCAGGTAATGGGCGGGATAGTCCTCCAGCAGGGTGATGTCCGTCGCCAGGGCCGCCCGGCCGTGTATCCCCTCAAACAGGTCATGGCTGAGGAGCGCGTTCTCGGGCGTCCGCCCCTCAAGGGACCGCCAGAACGCCTCCACATCGAGAATTCCCTTGCCAGCGAACACCCCCTCGCCGAACAGATCCTGATACACGTCCGATACGGCGAGGCTGTACAGGTCATAGCCGCTGCTGCCGGAAAAGATCCGCGCAAAGAGCGATGCCGAGGAGCTCACCGGTTCGATCTGAAGGCGGGGCTGAAGCACCGAGTAACCGCTCACGATGCGGCCGCTATCGTCAAAGGTGGCTCGATTCAGCGGATGCGCCAACGCCCCAATCAGGCGCAAGGCAGTGCCTCGCAGCATCAGCGTGTCCGCATCCAGCGTGATGACATAGCGCACGCCGTCGAGCCGCGCGAGATCGCCCTCCCGCACGACGAAGGATCCCTCGCCGTGCCCGCGGAGGTAGCCCAAGAACTCCATGAGCTTGCCCCGCTTGCGCTCCCATCCCATCCACCGCTCCTCGGCAGGGTTCCAGCGGCGCTCCCGGTGGAAGAGGTAGAATGGCCTGCAGGAGCACTCTTCGCCCTCTGGGTCGCCATAGATGGCGTTGAGCCGCCGAATCTGTGCCCTAGCGACGTCGATGAGAGCATCGTCATGGGGAAGATGCTGCTCATCCGCATCGGGCAGGTCCGTCAACAGGGCAAACAGCACGTTCGGATCGACGTTGCCCAGGTAGTGCCGCTCGAGCTGCTCAACGAGGCGCTCAATATCCGCCTCCGAGGCAAAGAGTGCTGGGATGGTCACCACGGTGCGGTAGGCGTCGGGCACACCCGTCTCCAGGTCCAGCTTGGGCAACACCTTGGGCGGCACGATGCGCGTGACTACCTGGTTCACCAACTCGACGGCCAAGGTGATCCCTGGGATGATGACCACGAGCCCCGCCACCGCCATCTGTCCAGCCGATCCACCGGCCCAGGAAGTGTAATAGATGGCCGCCGCGATCAGCAGAACTGCAAAGAGTGCGATGGCGCCAAAGTAGAAGGGAGAGGGGTGGCGCCGCACGAGGCTGCGCAGGCTCCCCCACAGCGACGGCTGATAGGCGATGCTCCGCTCCAGGGCCTCCCGCCCCTCGGCGAGGAGGTAGTAGCCCACGTGGGCTTCGCGCGGCACCTCTGCTGGGCGGAACGCCGCCCGCTCTCTGGCCGGCCCGCGACCATCGCCGTCGCCCTCCTCCAGCTCCTCCACGGTCGTATCCACGGTCGTGTTCGCCCCGCCGGATGCGCCATTGACTTCGGACGCCAGTGCGATGGCCGCCTGGGCAACCGCTTGCTCCTCGCGGCCGGTTGCTCGGGCGAGCCGCTCGACCTCTTTGCGGTAGCGATCGCGCGTGTCAAACTCCATACGCGCATACGCCCCCGCGGGATCCGCGCGCAGCACACGGTCCACCAGGCTGACGCCCTCAAAGAACGCTTCCCAGCCGCTGGTGGCCAGCATGCGCAGGCTCAGGATGCTGTTGGCGACTACAACCTCTGGCTGCAACCCACCTGCGGGGACGGTGAGCGTATCGCTCTTGAGGGCGTCCCTATCCAGGATGCGCTCAAAGGCACGCGCCAGGTTCTCCAGCGTGCCAAGGCGCAGCATCGTGGGCAGCGCCCACAGCTCGCCCATCTGCAAGGCAGTGACCTGTTGGTACTCCTCGGTAAAGCGCCGGATGCGTTCGATGTCGAGGTGCGCCTCACACTGGGCGATGATGTGCACGGCGATATCGTGGATGCGCGTGAACCCTTCCCGGCCAGGGGTGGCCAGCTTGGGCAACTGCCGGTAGTAGCCCTCCGGCAGGTCCTGGCGCACCTCGCGAATCGCCTGCTCAACCATGTAATAGTTGTCGAGGAGCCACTCGGCGGCGTACGAGATGGTGAGATCGCGCTCCGACGCCTCGACATACCCCTGGTAGGTGGCTCGTAGGAAGGTACGCAACTCCCGCAGGTGGGTCACCGGCGAGGAGCGCGACGTCGGATGAACCGCCAGCTCGTGCTGCCGAGCGAGCTGGCGGGCGGCAGACGCCAAGCGGCTCATTGATGCGGTATCGTACCCGGCGCGGGCATTCTGCGCCGCGCCGGCGTTCGCAGTCGGTTCGGTCATGCTCTAGTGTCCCTTGCGCTCTCTGGCCGCCACCTCGGCCCTCGTGGGCTCAATGCGATCGGCGGGAAGGTCCTGCACGATGAGCAGTGGAGTGCTTCCGTACGAGATGAGCCCGATGGTCACGCTGCCATAGGGCCACTTGGCCCTGGCCGAGCGCCCATGGGCACTGGTCACCACCAGGTCGACCTCCTCGGACTCGACGAGATCATCCAGTGCCACACTCGGACTATCGCTGACGATGATGCGTACCTCGGCCTCGATTTCTAGCCGCTCTCGCAGCTGATCGAGGTATTGGGTTGCGCCAAAACGGTTCCGCTCGGTCATGCGCTCTATCAAGGCGCGATCTTCATCGCCAAGAGGCTCGGGACACGTCATTTCGGGAAGACGCACGACATGTGCGAGAATCACCTGTGCGTCGTGTGCCCTAGCCAACGTCACCATGGGCGATAGCGACACCTCGGCGCGTTGCGAGCAATCGAGGGGTACCAAAATGCGACGATAGTGATGCCCCGTCAGATTCTCGATGCCGGGCTGGTACGCGCGCACGATCATGGTCGAGACGCGTGACTGGAGGATGATCTTTTGCACCACACTACTGATATTCCACCGACTCAGCCCGCTCCGGCCATGGCTGCTCAGCAGTATGAGATCCGCATCATTACTGCGCGCATACTCGACGATGCGGTCTGCCGCCTGCCCCTCCAGGAGTGCTGTCTCTGTCTCAAGACCGACCTCCGCCAGGCGCGTCGCCTGCTCATCCAGATAGGCCTTGGCCTGAGCGCGCGAGATGCGCCACTCCATCGGGTCGACGGAGCGCATCTGGCCACTCGGCTCCTGCTCTACAACCCGCAGCAGCGTCACACGCGACTCGAACGTTGGGGCAAGTGCTACCAAATGCGGCAGGACCATCTCGGCCAACCGCGAACCATCCAATGGCACCAATATATGTTCAAACATGGCTCGTACCCTCCTGATAAGATTGATGGCGCGGCGCCTCACGGTACACCGCACCGGAGCGGCGTCGTACCAGGGACGCACCAATGGTATGAAGCCGTTGGCGTACGCCGATGCCAAGCGAACAGCTGGCATCGCGCATGCCACGCCGCTGCGCTGCCATGCTCGATGATGTCAGCCTAGATACGTCGAGAGCCTACCAGACGAACGAAAGTGTGACGTGAGTGGATGCGAACGGGAGGAGGCACTCCGGAGAACGAACAGTGTTCTCTGCCAGACGTAACAACTCTGGGAAGGCGCGCCTCACGGCGCCACAAGCCAACTACCGGAGACGATGCTCCAGTACGGAGCGATCCCAGACTGACGGTGCATAGAACCCCCATGCACGCCAGAGGCCGCTACGGCACGCAGCGATGCGTCCATACTGAGAACGTATTATAGGGCTACCGCGCGGCCAATGCAAGGCCTCGGAGCCGTGCGCCCTGCACCCTGCGCCCCTGACCTGGCCCTACCAAACGCGCGCCACACAAACGCGGGGGCAACATGCCCCCGCGCGCTATTTACCAGGCTGGTAGCCCTACCTCTTGCGTCAGTGCTCACAACGCACCCAGGGCGTCCCGGTGGGTCACATCCCAGCAGCCGAGTAGCGCGATGGGCACCGCACCGAGGCAGCCGATGGTGAGCGATACGAGATGGCCGCCCTCCTGATACGCCGCATGGCTCGTGAGCCAGGGGATCGTCCAGGGATAGTAGAGGCCATAGTCAGAGCTCCAGACCACCATTCCCGCAGCTGTGGCGGCGATGCCCACCCCCATGGCCAGCACAAAGCTCGGCCAGCGGCAGGCGATCCACGTGTGCAACGCGATCAATAACCACGACGCCAGATAAGCCCGCGCCGTCGCTTCCAGGAGCACACGCCATGGGATGGTGTCGAACGTCAGGCCGAGGGCCGGTGCCATGGCATTCAATAGCATTCCCGCCAGCACGATGGTGACGTCCAGCAGCACCATGCTGAGCCCAAAGAGGCCCATACTGACGATCAGCTTGGCCATGTACACTGTCCAACGGGGCACTGGCGTAGCAAACAGCCGCTTCCAACCCCGGCTGCTGTGCTCCACCCCGGCGAGCAGGGCCGTCTGCAACGGGATGAGCAACGGCAACAGCATGAGGTTCCAGAGCAGCATCATGGTCTGTGCCTGGTTGACCCAGGAGCCATCGTAGGGCGCGACGCCGCTCCGGACACGCTCCCACGAGACGGCGACCTCCAGCACGCCCACCAACAGCGGCGAGAGCAACGCCAGCATCAGCATGAGGGTGCGTCTTATCTTCAGGAGTTCGGCGCCAAGCGCCACAGCCAGAGATGCCATGTTCGTACGACTCCTTTTCTCGTCGGAATCCACTCCGCGTTTCCTGGGGCCATCACTCCTCGCACCGGGTTCAGGCGGTGATCGGCTCGACCGCCTGCCAAGGCGCACGAGTCGGGGGCGCGCTTGACCCGGTCAGTTTCAGGAACAGGTCCTCAAGTGTCGCCTGCTCCCGCTGCAGCGCGAACACGCGCAGCCCGCACCGCAATAGCATCTCATTGATATGCCCGGCATCGGCGCGCCCCGCCCCTTCCACGACGAGCCGCGTCTCATCACGCGGGATTGCCGCCCAACCGGCATCGTGCAGCGCCCGCCGTGCTCGCTCAGGGTCGTTCACGTCAATGATCAACTGATCCACCGCCTCGGCCCACAGCTCGCCTTTCGTGCCCTGGAACAGTAACCGGCCCCGGTGTATTATGCCGATGTGGGTGGCCACCTGCTCGACCTCACGAAGCTGATGGCTACACAGGAACACCGTCGTGCCCATGGTCTCGGGCAGGGCGCGGATGAGCTCGCGTATCTCGAGGATGCCCTCGGGATCCAGCCCATTGGTGGGTTCATCGAGAATGAGCAGGTCGGGATCGCCCAACAGCGCCAGGGCGATACCCAGCCGCTGGCGCATCCCCTGAGAGTAGCCCCCCACGCTGCGCTTTGCCACACTGTCGGTCAACCCCACCGTCGCCAGGGCCAAGGCCGCCTGCGTGCGGGTGGCGCCCACCATCCGTCGCGCCACTTCCATGTTCTCCGCCCCGGTGAGGTTGGGGTAGAGGGACGGCTCCTCGATGAGTGACCCGACGCGCCGTAACAGATCGCGCCGGTTCCGGCGCAGCGGCTCGCCGAACAGCTCGACGCGCCCCTCATTCGGGCCGAGCACTCCCAGCAGCAACCGGATGGTGGTGGATTTGCCGGCGCCGTTCGGCCCTAGGAAACCATAGACGCTCCCTTGGGGCACCGTGAGATTCAGGTGATCGACGGCCAGCACGCGCCCATACCAGCGCGTCAGGCCGATGGTCTCGACAACGGGTGATAGCACGTTGCACCTCCTGCGACAGCATGGCTGCTGTACGAGATTCGCCGGGCAGAGCCGCGACACGCACGGCCCCAGCCGATTACGCCACCACTCTAGCATCCGCCTGTCGCAGAGGTTTCAACGCCATGTCGCAGATTTGTCACAATGTGGAGTACACCAGAGGGAAACAGGGGGAGACGTGGCGGTCAAGAGGCCTCAGGTCATCGGGAGGAACACGCGGAAGCAGCTCCCCTGGCCAGGGGTGCTGTCGGCCTGAACGTGGCCGCCCATCGCCTCGGTGAGCTGCTTCACCAGCGCGAGACCGAGGCCCGATCCGCCATCGTCGGACGAGGCCATGGCGCCGCGATAGTAGCGGTCCCAAACGTGGGGGAGGTCCTCAGGGGGGATGCCCTCCCCCGTGTCGCACACCTCGAGCACCGCCCGGTCGGCCCCTGCAGATGCGCGAACCATCACCATGCCACCCGGCGGCGTGTGCCGCAGGGCGTTGTGCACCAAGTTCACTACGACTTGCTGCACGCGCATCGTGTCAGCCATGGCAACGGGTTCGCCGTCACCCTCGACGAGGAGGCGCACGCGATACTGCCCCCAGGCGACGGGCGTCATGGCCCCGACGACGCCGCGGACAAGGGCCAGCAGGTCGACGGACTCGCGCCGCAGCAGGAGGCGCCCCACTTCGGCGCGCGAGAGGGCAAAGAGGTCCTCGATGAGTGCCTGAAGGCGCAGCACCTCGCCATGCATCAGCGCGAGCTCGTCACAGGAGACGCGTTCCCGCCCGAGCGCGTCGTCTCTCAGGGCCGACTCGAGATGCGCTCGCAGCGTCGCTACGGGCGTGCGCAGCTCATGAGACACCCCCGCCACGAGCTCGCGGCGCGCCTCAAGCAACCCCGCCACGCGGTCGCGTTCGGCGGCGAGCTCGTCCATCGTGCGCTGAAGGTCCGTAGCCATGGCGTTGACATCGCGCTGCAGCTGGGCGACCTCATCTTCCCCCCGCACATCCACACGCGCCGAGAGGTTGCCACCACGGAGATCCCGGGCCACGCGCGCCAGCGCCTCCAGGCGCCGCGTCGTCCGGCGCGCCACCACGTACGCCGGTACCGCGAGAACCGGCGCTAGCCCTAGAAGGCCCATGACGCCAACCACCAGCACCGCCCCTGCCAGGGGAGCGCCCCAGATCACCATCGAGGCGAGAAGAGAGGCCAAGCCCCCGATGCTGGAGGGCGTGCCCTCCGCCAGGCTCAGCGCATAGCCGGCAACGCCCACCACGACCACAGGCGATACAGCCACGAGCGCCGTCGCGAGCAGCGCATGGGTCAGCGACCACACCATATGCCGCCGTCGCAGGCGGTCCCAAAAGAGCCACAGCCGCACCGCGACGCGCACCGCCCCATAGATCAAGACGCTGACGGCGTACACCGCCAGATAGACGTCGGCCGATGCGAGGCTCGGCGGTTCCCCATACGTCGCCACGTACCGGGCCAGCGCCATCATGAGGCCCCAGCCGGTGCCCGGTACGACGGCGCCCACCACTACCTCGCGCACCAGGCGCCTCCGCCAGGAGCCCTCGGGCACCGCCAGACGCAGCGCGCCCCAGAACACGGCGATGGGCACGGCGTTCAGATAGCCGCGCTGTAGCATGGGCGGCGACAGCAGCGGACCCACCAGCGCCAGCAAGCCGAGCAGCACGCCACAGACGAGCGCCGTCTCGAGCACGGTGGCGCCCGCCGAACGCCGCCCCACGAATCCGCGCCGCCCCGCGGCCGGCGTCACGTTCACGGCGTGTCCCCCCAACGATAGCCAACGCCCCAGACGGTCTCGATAGCGTCGCCCATAGTGCCCAGCTTTTTCCGCAGGCGCAAGACGGCGTTATCCACCGAACGGTCGCCGCGGACATACTCCTCGCCCCACACCACGTCCAGGATATAGTCGCGGCTAAACGCCCGACCCGGATGACGCAGAAAGAGGCAGAGCAGATCAAACTCGGTTCGTGAGACGTCGAGCTGAACGCCTGCGAGGGTCGCCAGGCGAGTGTCGGTATAGACGTGTAGCGGCCCACAGCGCAGCAGCGCCGGCCCCTCGCGGCGATCGTCGGCCATCATCTGTCGTACATGCTCGAGCCGCCGTAGCAGGGCGCGCACGCGCGCCAGCAGCTCGCGCATGCTAAAGGGTTTGGTGAGATAGTCGTCAGCGCCGAGCTCGAGACCGAGGACGCGATCCGCCTCCTCATCGCGAGCGGTGAGCATCAGCACGGGGGTGGGCGCACGGGCGCGGAGGCGGCGCAGCACCTCCAACCCGTCCAGGCCCGGCAGCATCCAATCGAGAATCACCAGGTCGGGCTGTAGGGCCGCGTGCTGTTTCAACGCCGCTTCGCCGTCCGCTGTGTGACTCACCACATAGCCCGCCCCTTGAAGCTCGCGGGCGATGACACGCGCCAGATCGGTGGCGTCCTCAACGAGGAGGATGGTGTGGAACGACTGAGCCTCATCGTTGGACAATGGGGGTCTCCTTCCCGTCGTATGCCTCGTGGCGTCGAGTGTACGCCCTGCAGGCGACGGCATCAAGGCGGCGCTCGTCCTGGGCGCTGCATAGGCCTCTGGCCGTTGAGCGAACAGCGTGACAGCCAGGGCCGCTCCCGCCTCAACAAGAACGGGCAGACACGTCGTTGTGTCTGCCCAAAGCCGGCCGTAGCCGGCCGGGAGCATCGGTGTGCCCGCGGGGGGACCCGGGTCCCCTCTCTACGCCACGGCGTTCAGGTGCAGCACCGCCCCGGAATGCTGCGGCTCGACGGCCACCGGATTGTTGCCCGCGCTGCCCCGCGCGGCTCCGGATGTCGCCCGAGTCGTCGTCACCGCGATGCTGCCCAGTACGAGGAGGAGTAGCAGCGCCAATGTGACCAGCACCGGCATACTCGTCATACGTAGTACGGTCGTCGTCTCACGCGATCTCATGGTGTATGCTCCTTCATGGTGCCCGGTGTCACTAGTAGAACGTCCAACGGGGGCGGTTGGTTCCCTCGACGACCCTCGTTGGGGACAGCATACACCTGGCGTGGCTCCATTGCACCGGGCGAGGGGCCGGTCGCGATGCTGGATGGGTGACGGGTGCTGCACCTGGCTGCGTGGCCAGGCAGGAGGCAGGGGAGCGGCGCGATACCAGAGGGGAGCGACGCGGATGGTCGCTCCTACCGGGAGGCGTATCTTTGGGAGGGCATCCCTGCAAGAGGCTCGCGCAAGGGGGCGGGCCCTACTCGGAGCGCAGCGCCGCGATGGGGTCGAGGCGCGCCGCCCGCAGTGCGGGGTACACGCCCGAAAGCACGCCGATCAACAGCGAGAAGACGATGGCAAAGATGGGCAACCACCCGGGGACGTAGGCCAGCGAGTCGACGCCGGGCATCCCCATCCCGACGTCGCCACCCGACTGGGACGCGATATAGCTCCAGGCGACCATACCGATGACGCGGCCGATGCCGACACCGAATAACACGCCCCCAAGGCCGCCGAGCACACCGATGGTCCCCGCCTCGGCGAGAAACACCGACATCACGTCGGCGTTGTTGGCGCCGACGGCCTTCATGAGCCCGATCTCGCGGGTGCGCTCATAGATAGCCATCACCATGGTGTTGGCGATGCCAAAGGCCGCCACGAGCAGGGCGATACCGCCAATCCCGCCGAGCACCGCCTGGATGATGGCGAACGTCCGATTGACGCCCTCGAGCATCGACAGAGGCGAGTACGCCTGGAAGCCTCGCTCCGTGAGCAACGCCTGCAGCGCCGTGACGTGCTCGGGGCTCTCGGCCTTGACGAGGGCCTGGCTGTACCCCTCGCGGCTCGGGTTCTGGCGCTGCCCCGTGAACCAGGCGTTCATGGCCAGTACATCGTTCACACTCAAGTATACCGACCAGTCCCGCTCGCCGCCCGTTTGCTTGAGAACCCCAGCGACGCGCAGCCGCATGACGCGCTCCGTCGGTTGCCCGTCCTCGGCCCACTTGATGAGCACCAGGCGCACGTTCTGCCCATGGAGGTTGACCGGCTCCTCGAGTGCCATCCCGCGGCGCGGATCGTAGAAATTCTCGCCGACCCGCGAGCCCACCACGACCTGCCCAGCGCCGATCGAGACCTCTCCCTCGGCCGCCTCGAACCCAAACCCCTCCACGGCAGAGGGATCGAGCCCCTGGATGTTGGCCCACGTCTCATAGCGCCCCATCCGCAGGTTGGCAGCACCGTTCAGGTAAAGAATGGGCGTCACCGCCACCACTCCCGGCAGCTCACGAAACTCGTCGAGCACGTCGTCCGTCAGGCTGCTTTCCTCCGCACTCCACGCGCCGGCCTGCGTCGCCGCGACGCTCGCGCCGGCCACCACCACGCGCACGCTTCGCCCTGCCGGGGCCATGGAGGGCATCACGCGCATCTCGGTCAGCTCGCCCACCGAGGTCATGCTACCAATCACGGCCTTTTGCAGGCCAGCTCCCAGCGAGATCAGAATAATGATCGCCGCCGTACCGATGAGCACGCCCGCCGCCGTCATCAGGACACGGGCCTTCATTCGCAAGAGGTTGCTCACGACGAGGCGCAGCAGTTCGCGCAGGCCCATGAGCGCCTAGCTCCCAAAACCCAGAAAACCACGGATGAACCGCAGCGCAGCAGGAGGCCGATCGACCGGGGGTTCGTTCGCCGCGATCTCGTCGGCGGACGGCGTCGGCATGGGCGGCATCTCTTGGACCTCCGTAGTGAGGGTCGCCGTATACACCTGGGGCTGATCAAAGTCGTCCAGATAGTGCACGCGCACCTCGACCGCCGCCTCTCCCGGCGTCATCGGGATACCCATGGCATCGAGGGAGCCCGACAGACCGCCATCGAGCGGCCCGACATAGTTCGGCCCCGACATGGTGATCTCCATGCTGTCGCACACCACCTCGACGACGTTGATGTTGATCAGCTTGCGCCCAATGTTCACCACCTCGATGGGCAAATCCATCGGCTGCCCCACCATGGCGCCCATAACGGGCCGATAGAAGCCGATGCGCAGCTGGGGCTGCCGACGGACCACCAGGTTCAGCACCTGCGTCTCCTGGTGTCGCTGCTCATCACTGCCATCGTAAGACAACACGATGGGCAGGTTGTACACGCCCGATTCGGCGCTACCATCGACCATCAGCACCTGCGACAGGGATACCGCGTCCTCCGGCGGGATCGTCGACACGTAGCGCACGTTGCCGGCGCCCAGTACGGCAAACGGTTTGAGGCCGGCGCCATCGTCGCCCCCGATGGCCATGGTAAGGCGCCGCGTATCGCCCTTGCCCACATTGAGGACGTCCAACGTGAGGGTAAAGACATCGCCCGGTGCGAGGGTCGCAGGATCCGTCGTATATGTGTCGACGATCACCTTTGGCTCGCGGCTGGCGGCATCGGCCGCGTCGGGCTTGAGGCGCACGCTGACGATCTGCTGCGTGCTATAGTTGCCCCCCAGGTAATCCGTATACTCGATATCCACGCTTACCGGCAGGTGATCCGAAGTCACCGTCTTGGTCACCGTATCGGTGAACGCCAGCCTCAGGCTGGCCGTCGCCGACTGCCCCACGCCAATGGGCGGCACCGTCGTGGCGTTGCTGCCCCCCACGGGCACGACGGCCGTCGCGTTCGAGAGGCTGAGCAACACATTGTTCGCCGTGCGATTGCCATGGTTGGCCAACGACAGGGTCACCGTGAAGGGTACATCGGGCTCGAGCTCGGCGGGGTCCGTGGTGAACGACTCGATGACGAGTTGCGGCCGCCCGGGAACGATCGTCGGTTCCACCGTCGGATCGGGGCGAGGCGTCGCCGTGGGGATGACCTCCTCCGGCTCGATGCGTAGTGCGCCGCCCTCGCGGTCGCCCGCGCCGTCCTCGCGCACCACCTCCACGTCATACTTGGCTGGGCGCACATTCGGCGGTACCGTCGCCTTGAGCATGGTGTCGCTCACAAAGAACGTCTCGAGCAGGCCATAGTCCACCAAACGCACCAACGTGCCCGGCGTAAAGCCGCTGCCGAACACGCTCAGCGTCCCACCGAGGACCGTGGGCAGGCGCGACGGCTCGACCTTGTCCAGGTCGAGGCCGGGAAGCGCCGTCGGCGGGGGCGTCGCCGTGGGCTCTGGCGCGGCCGTGGGCGGCCTGTTCACCGTCGGCTTGACGGGCACCTGCTGAGCAGGCTCCGGCGCCACGGGCGGAGGGACCGCCCCCCCATCGCCCTTTTGCGCTAACGCACGCAGAGGCATTCCGAGGGAGATGCTCGCGGCAGTAACGAGTAGGAGCACCAACGTGATGAGGCGGGTGAGCGGCGCTCGCCAGTGGGTGAGGTTGTGCATTCCCTCTTTTTACTCCTCGTCCTCGATGCGGCCGTCGTAGAGGCGCATGTGACGGCCGGTGGCGGCAATGACAGCAGGATCATGCGACACGAGGATGATCGTGCGCCCTTCGGCATTCAGCTCCTGCAGGAGGCTCATGATGTCGGCGCCGGAACGGCTGTCCAGGTTACCCGTGGGTTCGTCCGCCAGCAGGATATCGGGGCTGTTCACCAGAGAGCGTGCGATGGCCACACGCTGCTGTTGCCCTCCAGAGAGCTCGTTCGGGCGGTGGTTCATGCGCTCAGCCAGTCCGACCCGCTCCAGCAGCGCGCGAGCGCGCGCACGCCGCTCGGCGAGGGGTACGCGCGAGAACAGCATCGGGAACTCGACGTTCTGCAGCGCCGTCATGGTGGCGATCAGGTTGAACATCTGAAAGACGAACCCCACCTTGCGCCGCCGAAAGGCGGCCAGGCCGTTCTCGTCCAGCGTGGTGATCTCTTGACCGTCAACGCGGATGCTGCCCGAAGTGGGGTGGTCGAGCCCACCAAGGAGGTACAGCAGGGTGGACTTGCCCGAGCCGGAAGGCCCCGAGATACCCCAGAACTCGCCCCGCCGCACGGTGAGGCTGACGCCGTCCAGGGCACGAACCGTCTCGCGCCCCATGCGGAAATGCCGGTGGAGGTCGGTCACCTGGATCAGCGGAGAGCCCATCGCTGAACGCCTATCCCAGCCGCAATCCGGCAAACGATCCCAGGATCACGCTCGGCAGCAGGCCCAGGAGCGTCAGCAGCACCCACGAGGCCAGTGCCAAGGTCAGCGCCTTGCGCTGTGACAGGTGCGCCACCGTCACCAGCCCGACAACCACCAGCGCCACGTGCCAAAAGAGATAGATGTCGACCCGGCCGAGAAGGGACTGCAACACCACCGTACCCATGCTGGGCGTGAGGGATACCCCCATAGACGCCGTCTCGGCGGCTACGAGACCCGACAGCCCCTGATGAGCGATGGGCTCCTTGGTGATCCAGATATACCCTGCCTGGAGAATGCCGCGCACGCCGTAGGGCACCCATGTCCAGATGATCATGTGGAGCATGTGCCCAAACGTGTTGCGCCCGCCCACCATCGTACCGATGACGTACAGCACGCCGGACCACAGCAGCCAGTTCACCACTAGACCAGCCGTGCTCCCAAGGGCCGGCAACACCAACCCCGCGAGGGGCGAGGGGCGCGGCATTGGCATCATCTCGCCCGGCTCCATGCCGACCCTTCCGGGGTCAACGCCCATGTTCACGCCGCGGGGACCTACCGGCACGGCGCTCACCGCTCCGGGTCCTGGCGCCACTGCGCCGCCATCGAACGGGGCCGTCGCCTGCGCCGGAGGGGTGCTATAGGCAGCCACGACGGGCAGGATCGCCGCGACGATGATCACCAGCGCCACACGGCGCCACGGGCGCCGCGGCAACGCAAAGATGTGCTCGAGCGTCGCCCGCGGGTGACGAATCATCCCAACGAGCAAGCCAACAAAGCGCGTGGGGGGCACAGAGGTCTGTGGCGGCTCTGTCAATGGGGACTCCTCTCAGAGCAGGATGTATGTCTAAGACATGTAGCAACGGCAGAGGCGTGCCGCCGCACCAAGTCTACTCACCTGCTGCTCCGTGGCAAGCCTCCGCGCGCGATACCCAGTAGCTAGACGCGTTCGAGACGCGATCGGTTCCGCGTATAGGCGTGGATTGTCAGCGCCCCCAGCCCCAAGACCAGCGGCGCGAGCACGCTCGCCTCGGGGCCAAAGGCGCCGCCCGTCGCCCAGGTGGGGCCTGTAACGCGGGGGGAGAGCAGCGCCGGGACGTCGATGCCGCTCACGGGAAAGCCCAGTAGCCCCAGGGCGAGGTTCCAGCCGATGTGCACGCCGATGGGCATCCACAAGAGCCCCGTCCGCAAACGTGCGTAGGCGAAAACGAGGCCCGCCACCACGATGCCGACCAGCGATGCGGGGCCGGCGCCGGGGTTGGCGAGATGCAGAATGCCGAACGATGCCGACGTCAGGACAACGGCCCAACCTTGGCTCAGCCCGTCCGCAAGATTCACGAAATGGTACCCGCGACTGATCAGCTCCTCGTAGTACCCGACGAGGCAAAAGAGCACGACCTCGCCGAGGACAGCCGGCACAAGCTCTTCCATCGGCGTCGTGGCGCCCGCCCAGGCGATGGCCGTCACCATGCCCAGCGCGGCGAGCACGAGGAACAAGACGCCCACCATCGCCGCCCCAAGAAGCAGCCCCACGGCGAGATCGCGCCAGGCCACCGCACGGCCCGCCAGGCCGAGGGACACGAACGAGCGCCGGTCGACAAGGCGTCGCGCCGCCCAGGTAGCCACCGTCACGCCAGCGGCCACCCACACCGCGGCGTACGGCTGCGCCCAGGGCGCAGCCGCCCTTAGACCGAAGCCAACGGCCAGAATGACGCCCACGACGCCCAATGCGCTGACTGCCAGCACGGCCATCACCGTGTGGATGGCCAAACGCCAGAACGCCCTCAGGCGCAGCTCATGGCGAGAGATGAGCGCGCGGCGCACCAACGACTGTCGGCTGTCGGGCGCTCGTTCACCGCCTGCCGTCATCAGCCTCATCCACGATCAGCCACGTTCGCTGCAAGCACGCCGCAACCAGCTGTTGCCTCACCCACCGCCTCCAGAGGCCATCAACGTTTCCCATCGCACCACAGTGTCGGGCAGCTCTACGGTGCGTATCGCCATATCCATCGCGAGGTATCCTCTCAAGCCGTCCAACGGGGGGGCGGCCCACAGATCCACGCCATGATACGCGACGCTCGACGCCGAGGCAACCATGTGCTGGCCCTCCGCGCCGCCTTTTTCGATCCTCCCGTGGTGGGGTACAATAGGCGTCACTCCGGCCGGGGCATTGGCATCGCCGAATACCCGGATGCCCAGCCCTGACCGGTGGAGCGCAGCCGCGCACCATCGACACCATCCCAGAGACTGCCGACAGGAGGCGCCATGCTGAGGCGAGCACAGGTGCGAGAGGCGCAGGCGCGAGCAGCCGCCATGATGCGAGATGCCGGCGTCGTGTTCACCCCCGAGGAGGCCAACGCCATCGCCGTGGCTGACTTTGGCCTCAGCCGCCTGGAAATCGAGGGTGCCCAGATCCTCACCTTTTTCAACTCGGAGCGCGTCAGCGCCAAGGTGATCGCCCTCTTTCCGGGGCAGACGCTGCCCGAGCACTGGCACCCACCAGTCGGCAACGACCCCGGCAAGGAAGAAACGCTGCGCGTCATCGCGGGCACCCTCTATGTCGGCCTGCCCGGCGAAGGGTGCGTGCGCCATGCGCTCCTGCCCGCTGGTAAGGAGGATTGCTACACCTGCCGCCATGAGATCGTCATGGCGCCCGCCGATCAGATCACCCTGGAGCCCGGTGTGCCCCACTGGATGCAGGCAGGGTCCGAGGGAGCCGTGCTCTATTCCTTCTCCACGTGCGCGCGCGACATCCTCGACGGCTTTACCGATCCCAACGTCGTCCGCGAAACGCAGATCATTGACTGATACCCTACCATCCCACCGACGCCTGTGGGGACGCTCCTCCGAGGCGAGAGGACCGAGTTCCGCATTCCTGGCAGGAGGTCACCTTTGTGCGCAAAGTAGCCATCGCCGTTGCCCCTGTACCCGCCGCCCCCATTCCCGGTGTCGTCGCCCCGCTGACGCCCAAAGAGATCGCCTGCGAGGTCATTAAGGCCTCACGCGCCGGCGCCAGCATGGTGCATCTGCACGTCCGTGACGCGTCCGGCGCCCTGACCGATAATCTCGGCCCCTTTTCGCGCACCCTGGACCGTATCTGCGCCGGCTCGGACATTATCATCCAGGGTTCCACCGGCGGTCTCTCGAGCCTCACGCTGGAGCAGCGCTGCGTGGCAGTGCACGAACCGCGTGTCGAGGTAGCCAGCCTGAACATGGGCTCGATCAACATGGACGACGACGTCTATGTGAACACCCTCCCCGACATTCGCTACTGGGCGGGGCGGATGCGCGAGCGCGGAGTACGCCTCGAGCTCGAGATCTTTGACGGTGGCATGGTGGAGAACGTGGCCCTCCTGGCGGATGAGGGATGCCTCCAGCCCCCCTTTGTCTTTGGGCTGTGCCTCGGTTTCCGAGGCGGTCCGCCGGCTCAGGCAGGGACGCTGGCCAGGCTGGCCGCACTCTTGCCCCGCGACGCCGTCTGGGGCTTTGTGCATCACGGCATGCAGGATCTATCGCTTCTGGCGACAGCCATCGGCTTGGGGGCATCGTTCATCCGCGTCGGCCTGGAGGACAGTGCCTACTATGCCCCGGGGCGCCTCGCGACATCGAACGTCGAGCTCGTCGAAAGGGCGGTGGATCTCGTCCACGCCATGGGGCTGGCCGTGGCCACGCCGCCGGAGGCCCGCGAGCTCTTGGCGCTCAGCGCGGGTAGGGGCGCATAGCGCTCATCGTGCGCCGCATTCCAGGGCGACCCTCTCGGGTCGCCCTGCCTTCGCCCTCGTGTCCACGCTACTGCCGAGGTAGCGGTAGTGCCCTCAGAAATCCTTCCGGGACGCCTCGGATGCCTCATGTCGGTGCGCCATCGGCCGATACGATAGTAAGCGTGTGACGTATCCGGGAGAGACGACGTTCACCATGGCAATCTGGCGTATCCTGAGCACTGAGGTGGGGATCATCATCGCCGTCGCCCTGGCCCTCGGGGCGCTCGCGGCCGTGGTGGTCTCCCGACAGTTCCCCCCCAACGTGGGGAGGTTACAGGCACGTGGCCGCGTCCACAGCCTCATCCGCGCGCTCCGTAACAAAGACCCTCGGATTCGGCGCGACGCCGCCCTGGCCCTCGGCTCCCTCGGCAACCGCCGCGCCGTCGAGCCCCTCATGGCCGCCCTCTCCGATCCGGATGCAGAGGTCCGCCGGCAGGCGCTCCTCTCGCTGGCAGTACTGGGCGATGAACGGGCCCTCGAGCCCCTCGTAGAGGCACTCTCCCACCACGACGAGGTACTGCGCACCGTGGCAGCCGATGCCCTCGGCGCCATCGGCTCTCCTGAGGCGATCCCGCCGCTGGTCACCGCCATGGACGACGACAGCGAATCGGTACGGCACTCGGCGACGGCGGCGCTCGTCACCATCGGCGGCCCTTCCATCGAACCGCTGTGCGCCATGCTGGAGAGTCCGAGCCGCCGCGTCTTTCTGCAGGCCGCCCGAGCGCTGGCCATTATGGGCGATCGTCGCGCCGTTGAGCCCCTCATCGTGGCGTTGACGCGTCAGGACGTCGAGATGCGTAAGGCAGCCGCCGAGGCCCTGGACGGTCTCGGCTGGCAGCCCGGCAACGACACCCGGGGTGCCCTCTATTGGGTGGCCAGAAAGCGGTGGGACCGGGTTGCCGCTATGGGGCCGGGAGCCGTGTCCCTGCTCGTCATCCTGCTCGATGACCCCGATCAGGAGGTGCGCCTGGCCGCCATCGAGACCCTCGGGCAGATCGGCGATGGCCAAGCCATTCCTGCCCTCCTCGCCCTGGCCAAAGGCTCCGATGACACGATGCGCCAGGCCGCGCAGCGTGCCCTTGATGCCATCAGCCCGAACGTCGAGATCGCCGCCATCGCCCGGGCGCTGTCCGACCTCGACTGGCAGGTGCGCGCCGGCGCCGCCGAGATGCTCGCACAAACCGGGGACCCCGAGGCGATTGAGCCCCTCGTCGCCGCGCTGGATGACGCGAACACCGAGGTCCGCGAAGCCGCAGCCGCCGCCCTGACACAGCTCGGATGGACCCCACAGGGAACCGAGGCAGAGGTCAATTACTGGATTGTCCGCGGTGAGTGGGCCAAGTGCCTCGAGCTCGGCGCCGCGGCCGTGCCCGCCCTCATCGACGCCCTCCACGACGCCAACATCCACACCCGCGTCGGCGCCGCCGGGGTGCTGGGGCGCCTCGGCGACGCGCGTGCAGTGGAGCCCTTGCTCGCCGCACTGGATGACGACGAGCCAGAGCTGGTAGAGACCGTGTTTGCCGCGCTCATCGCCATCGGCGAACCCGCTATCGATGCGCTGACGCGCATCCTCGCGGACCCTCGCGAGGCGATCAGCGCCGGCGCGGCATCGGCGTTGGGCCGCATCGGTGACGTTCGCGCCCTCGAGCCTCTCGTGGAGACCCTCCGCCACCCCGAGCCGAAGGCGCGACAGGCCGCCGCCCACGCCCTGGGTGCCCTCGGCCTCCCCGCGGCGATCGCCCCCCTGGCCACGGCCGTCATCGAGGGGCGATTGGACCCACCGGCGCCGGCGATCGCCGCCATGGTCGCCATCGGTGAGGCGGGCATCCCCGCCATCATCGATGCGGCTCGCCAATGTGACGATCCCGAGGCGGGCGCCGCCTTTTCCCAAGGGTTGGTACAGCTCGGCCAACCCGCCGCCGACGCCCTCTTGCGCCTCGTAGCAGAGACTAATGCCACGTCTTCACCGGGAGGCCTGCTGGTGGCCGCCGAAGCGCTCGGTGAGCTGGGCGATTCCCGCGCCATCGAGCCGCTACTCCGCCACTTTGAGCATGCCGACACGCCGGTGCGCCGAGCTCTGGTGCAGGCGCTCGATCGCCTTGGGTGGCAACCCCAGGCCGGTGAGATGGCCGCGCACTATTGGATCCTCCGGCGCGATTGGGATCGCTGCGCCGCCCTCGGGGCCGAAGCCGTTCCGGCGCTGCTCGATGCGCTGCACGACGACGATGCCGCCGTCGTCGCGGGAGCCGCCCGCACCCTCGGCGAGATCGGTGACGCCCGCGTCGTCAAGCCCCTGCTCGATGTATCCGCTCACCCGGATGCCGAGGTGCGCGCCTCCGTCATGTCGGCCCTCGGAGCGGTGGGCGATACGCGCGCCATCATGCCCCTGATCTCGGCCATTGAGGACGCAGACGTCCGCGTCGTCATGGCGGCGGTGGATGCCCTCGGCCGCATCGGCGCCGCCGGCATCGCGCCACTCATCGAGACGCTGCGCAGCGGTGGGGCCGAGTTGCGCGCGGTTGCGGCACAGGCCCTCGCCAAGATCGGTCATCCTGCGCTCTCCCCCCTCATCAAGGCACTGGGTGACCGCGACATGCACGTGGTCATCGGCGCCATCGACGCCCTGGGCCTTATCGGCGACAAGCGCGCCGTCGATCCGCTGCTCATGCATCTCGAGAGCGAGATCTCGCACGTCCGCCAGGCCGCCTGTCGAGCACTGGGAGCCATCGGTGACCAAAAGGCCGTCATGCCGCTCACCGAGATGCTCAAGGATAGCGACTATGATGTGCGCTATGCCGCCACCGAAGCCCTCGGCATCGTCCGTGATCCGCGGGCCGTCCGTCCCCTGATCGCCGCCCTTAAACATGAGAACCCCGACGTCCGTGAAGCGGCCGCCGAAGCTCTCGGTCGGAGTGCTGACGATTGGGCGTTGGAGCCGCTCATGGCCGTGCTGAACGACTCGCGCTTTAGCGTGCAGATGGCCGCCGCTCGAGCCCTCGGCGCCCTTGGGGAGCGAGCCGTGCCGACGCTGACCCGCGCCTTGCGCGCCGATCCCGAGTGGAACGTGCGCTATGTCGCCGCCATCGCCTTGGGGCTCGTAGCCTCCGAGCACGCCGTCCGGCCCCTGATCGATGCCCTTGAGGATGACGACTCGCGGGTCCGCTGGAGCGCCGCTGACGCCCTGAACAAGATCGGAACGGAAGAGGCCCTGGCCGCGACCCGGCAGTGGCGCTCCGGCCAGGACGCGGTGTGGGATTATGTCGACGTTGGGAATGAGCGCAGAACCCTCGAGGCGGAGACGGGTCAGCTTCCCGGCGCCCGCGTCTACCGCCTCGTGCCCCTCAAGGAGCAGCGCCTCCGCGAGCGCGATCGGCTCGCTATTAGCGGCACCATCACCTGCGCGTCCTGTGGCAGGAGCACGGCCGTCACCGACATCGAGGTGACGCTGCGCCGCACCCTCTTTGATGAAGGCTTGGTCCATACCTGGACCTGCCCCCAGTGCGAGAACCATACGATCATCAGCGCGTTCATCACGACGAACGGCGACGCCGAACGCGCCTACTGGCTCGCGGTGCAGCGTGACAGCGATCCCATGAACAGCGGCCCGGCGATGGGCTGGCCCACACTGACCATCGATACGCTGAGCAGCGGCTCGTTCGAGCAGGTGTTCGCCCCCCGTTAGCCCTGCCGCCCCGCGTTGCCTCGGGACCAGCGAGATGCACAGCACCGTCGGAGGAGCGCCGCGCTGCTTGGCGCATCTCGCACACATTGACACCCATCGTCATCCGTGCTAATATCGTCCCATTCGTGCCGTAGGGTGCGCATCATGCGACCGGCGACCAGTACAGGCTGGCGTCGGGGGCGCATGGGATGCCCTGCGGCGTGATGATAACCGGTCACCTCATGGTGCTACACAGGCTGCTGAGAGCGCTCCTCGGGGGAGGGCCGCTCTGCGATAGTAGCACTCGCACGCCAGGGAGAGGTCGCCGGCATAGCGCATTCCGTTCGCATCGCGAGGCTTCGTCGGCGTTCCCGCGAGCCGCCGCGATCGATCCGAAAGGATGGTCCCCCGTGCACGCCGTCATCCGCAGCAGCCTGTTCCTGGCATTGTGCCTCACCGTCGCCGTGGCCGGATGCGCGCCACAGGCGACGCCAGCCCCGACCACGCCCCCCAGTAACGCAGGCAGCGACGACACCGGCACACCGTACAAGATCGGCTTTGTCGTCTCTATCACCGGTGGCGGCTCCACGCTAGGCGAGCCCCAGCGCGACACCGCCGTCATGCTCCAGGAACAACTCGACGCCCAGGGCGGCGTCGTCGGCCCGGATGGCGTACGCCACCCCGTCCAACTGCTCATTCACGACACCGAGGGCAGGGGCGACGTCGCTGTGCCCGTCGTCAAAAAGCTCATCGACGATGATCAGGTCGTCGCCATCATCGGCCCCTCCATCAGCCCCGTAGCCATGGCCGTCATCCCCGTCGTGCAGGAATCCAAGGTGCCCAACATCTCGATGGCGGCATCGAGCGAGGTGGTAACCCCGATCTCTGACCGCTACTGGATTTTCAAGATGGCCCAGAGCAACGAGCACACTGCTCCCTGGCAGGTCAAGTACGCGGCCGCCAAGGGCATGACGCGCATCGCCAACCTCTATGTCAACAACGCCTACGGTGAGGATGGCGCCGCCGCCATCCGCCGTACGGCCGCCAACGAGGGGATCGAGATCGTCCTCGAAGAGACCTTTGACGCGGCCGACACGGACATGACGGCGCAGATCACCAAGATCCGAGCGAGTGACGCCGAAGCAGTGCTCGTTACGGCTATCCCGCCGGCAGCCGCCATCTTTACCATGCAGTACCGCGAGCTGGGGCTGGAACTTCCCCTGCTGCACAACTCGGGCATCGCCATGCAGTCATTCATCGACCTGGCGGGAGCGTCCAATGCCGAGGGCGTCATGTTCCCCATGGGCAAGATCGTCGCTGCCGACGCCCTGAGCAACGATGACCCGCAAAAGGAGGTCCTGCAGCAGTTCATCAGCGATTATGGCGCTGCCACCGGCAACCCGCCGAGCACGTTCGCCGCCCACGCTTGGGACGCCATCCAGATCATCACTGCCGGCCTCGCCACCCTCCCGGCCGACCTCTCGATTGAGGAGCAGAGGGCACAGCTCCGCGACGCCATCGAGTCGACACAGGGTTTCGTTGGCGTGGACGGCGTGTTCCACATGTCGAGCACCGACCACGTCGGCTTGAGCACCGACGATGTCGTCTTGGCGCGCATCACGAACGGTGCGTGGCAGTACTTTCCGCCGGAGGAGTGGTGAGTGGCGCGCCGCGCATCGAGTGATTCGCGACGCCGTAGGCTCTGACGCCATACCCACACCCCAGACCGAACCGAGAGTGCCAGATCGTGCCACAATTCAACCTTTCCGATTACCTGCAGTTGTTCGTCTCGGGGGTGAGCACCGGCAGCATCTATGTGCTCATCGCCATGGGCCTCATCACGATCTATAGCGTCACCGGCGTCATCAACATGGCGCAGGGCGAGTTCGTGATGCTCGGCGCCATGGGCGCCGTGATGCTTCAGCGCCTACACCTCCCCCTTGGCGTGGCGATTGCGGGCTCGGTAGCACTGGCCATGCTGGGAGGGGCACTGGTATACCGCCTGACCATCCGCCCCGCGCGCAACGCCGCCGATGTCACCCTCATCATTATCACCATCGGCACAGCCATCGCCATCCGCGGACTGGCGTTGCTGGCATGGGGCACCGCGTCGCAATCCCTGCCCGAGTTCACCCCCGGCCCGCCGGTGAACATCTGGGGCGCGGTGCTCAGCCGGCAGCGACTGTGGATCATGGGTATGGCGGGCGTAGTGCTGCTGGCGCTGTACCTGTTCTTCCAGGGTACCCTCCTCGGCAAGGCGGTGCGCGCCTGCGCCGTGAACCGGCGCGCGGCCGAGCTGGCCGGCATTGACAGCACCGCCATGGCGCTGCTGGCCTACACCATCAGCGCCGCCCTCGGCGCCGTCGCGGGTATCGTCATCGCACCGCTCACGCTGGTGAGCTATGACATGGGGCTGGCGCTGGGGCTCAAGGGGTTCGTCGTCGCCATCATGGGCAGCATGGTCAATGCGCCCGCCGCCGTCATAGGGGGGGTGCTCCTCGGTGTGATCGAGTCGTTCGCCTCGGGGTTGGTCAGCTCCGGCCTCAAGGATGCCCTCGCCTACGTCGTGCTCTTTGTCGTCCTGTTGGCGCGCACCACGAGCCTGCCGGCCCTGTTCGGCATCCACCGCCGCATGGGCACGCCGCGCGCCGCCACCCGCGAGGGCACAGCGCCATGAGTACCTTGGCCACGGCGTGGGCAGCCAGGCAACGCCGACTGCGACGAGGGTTGTCCCTCCTCGCGTTGGTGGTGGCGCTGCTGCCCCTCGTCTTCCGTACGCCCTATGCCCTGAGCACGCTCATCCTCATCGGCATCTATAGCACCGTCACCGTCGGCCTCTGCCTGCTGATGGGCTACGCCGGCCAGGTGTCGCTCGGTCAAGCAGCGTTCTTTGGCCTCGGGGCCTACGCCTCAGCCGTGCTGACGACGCGCCTGAGCTGGTCCCCTTGGATCGCCATGGTGGTAGCGGCGGGCGGTACGGGACTCGTGGCCTATGCCATCGGCATCCCCATCTTTCGTCTCCGTGGCCACTACCTCAGTATGGCGACGCTTGGATTCGGCGCCATCGTGCGCATCGTCATGAACGAGTGGCGCGCCGTCACCGGCGGCCCGACCGGTCTCCCCGGCATCCCACGGTTGTCCATCGGGGGGCTGGTGTTGAACACCGACATCACGTACTACTATCTCGTTTGGGCTGTCGGTCTGCTCGCGTTGGTGCTGGCGCGCAACATGGTGGACTCGCGCGTCGGGCGCGCCCTGCGCGCCATCCACGGGAGCGAGGACGCTGCGGAAAGTCTCGGCATCGATGTCTCGCGCTACAAGCTGCAGGTGCTGGTAACGAGTGCCATCTATGCCAGCGTCGCCGGCAGCCTCTACGCCCACTATATGATCTTTGTCAGCCCGGGAGCCTTTGACATCGACACGTCCGTGCAACTCGTGCTCATGGCCGCCGTCGGGGGCGTCGCCAGCATCTGGGGCGCGCCCCTCGGCGCCGCGGTGGTCACGCTGTTGACGCTGGTGCTGCGCGAGGTCGTCCCCCTGTTCACCGCTCACGGGTCGGGAGAGTACCAGATCATCGCTTACGGCATCCTGTTGGTGGTCATCATGATCTTTATGCCCGACGGCCTCACGCCGGCGCTGGCGCGCCTCGGCCGACGCATCCGTTTAGGGGCGCCGATCCTTCGTCTACGGTGGCGGCCATGGGGATAGCCCGGTGATGGATTGCCACCAGCAGGGGATCTGTGGGGCGTGTTCCGGTGAGAGAGGTGTGCGGTGAGCGCTGAGCCCGAGACCATCCTGGAAGTCGATCGCATCAGCAAGACCTTTGGCGGCGTCAACGCCTTGGAGGACGTTTCCCTGCGCGTCCGTGAGCGCCAGATTATGGCCCTCATCGGCCCCAACGGCGCCGGCAAGACGACCCTACTCAGTATCATCGCCGGCACGCTCAGCCCCTCGTCAGGGCAGGTGCGCTTTCGTGGGAAGCGCCTCAACGGGCGTCAGCCCCACGAGCGCGTCACCATGGGCATCGGACGGACCTTTCAACAGGCGCACATCCTCTCCGGCATGAGCGTGCTCGAGAACGTCATGGTGGGATGCCACACGAGCGGGCAAGCAGGCCTCCTCGCTGCGGCGCTGCGCCTGCCACGCATGCGCCGAGAGGAGGAGGACATCTACCTCGATGCGGTGCGCTACCTAAATCTCGTCGGGCTAGGCCCCAAAGCCGATCAGGACGCTGGCAGCCTGCCCTTCGGCCAACAGCGCCTCCTGGCCATTGCCCGCTCGTTGGCCACCGAGCCGAGCGTGCTGCTCCTCGACGAGCCCGCCGCTGGCCTCAACCGCATGGAAAAGAACGATCTGGCCGACCTCATCCAGCGCATCCAGGAAATGGGTGTCACCATCCTGTTGGTGGAACACGACATGGAGCTCGTCATGCGCCTCGCCGAGTGGGTCGTGGTGCTAGACCACGGACGCCGCCTCGCTCAGGGCACGCCGGCGCAGGTGCGCCGCAACGAGAGCGTCATCGCCGCCTACCTGGGCACCGAGGAGGCGTAAATGCTGCGTATCGACGAGATAGGCGTATACTATGGTCAAGTCCAGGCCGTGCGCCGTGTGACGCTCCACGTGATGCCCGGGGAGATTGTGACCGTGCTCGGCGGCAACGGCGCCGGCAAGAGCAGCCTCCTGTCGGCCATCGTCGGCTTGGTGCCAACGGCTCACGGGCGCGTATCCTGGGGCGAGCAACGCCTTGACGGCCCGGAGTCAAGCACCCATCGCACCGCCCGGCTTGGCGTGGCGTTGGTGCCCGAGGGGCGCCAGCTTTTCAGCACCATGACGGTGCGCGTCAACCTCCTCATCGGGGGATACCAGCACCACGCGCGTCGGCTGCATGACCTCTTGGGGCCCATCAGTCAACTGGCGCAGCACCAAGGGCTGCGCCAACGACTGGAGCGGGTGTACGATCTTTTTCCCCGGTTGCACGAGCGCCAGGAGCAGATCGCTGGGAGCCTCAGTGGGGGCGAGCAGCAGATGCTGGCCATCGGCCGCGCCCTGATGGCATCGCCACGGGCGCTGCTGCTCGACGAGCCCTCCATCGGCTTGGCGCCGAGGCTGGCGGGGCAGATCCTGCAACAGCTTGTGGGATTACGCCAGGAGGGTCTCGCCATCCTCCTGGTGGAGCAGGATGCTCATGCCGCGCTGCGGATCGCGGATCGGGGGTATGTTATGGAGACGGGGCGCATCGTTGCCGAGGGCACCGCCAAACAGCTGCTCTCGTCGGAGCGCATGCGCCGTGCCTATCTCGGCTAGTGGCCCGCGGCCTGTAGGCACCGCGCCGCCACAAGGCGGAGCCCGGCCATCGCGCCACATGCAGGGTACAACGCAACACGAACAACGATAGGGAGAGCCCGATGATCTGGAACGACGAAATGGAGTGCCTGCCACGGCCAGAGATGGATGCCCTGCAATTGCAGCGCCTCCAAAGCAGAGTGCGGTATGCGTACGAGCGGGTACCCTTTTACCGCGATGCGCTGAACGAGGCGGGCATCGATCCCGCCGGGATCTCGTGCCTGGCCGATCTCCAGTGCCTTCCCTTCACGCGCAAGAACGATTTCCGCGATCACTATCCCTTTGGCCTGCTGGCCGTGCCCATGGACGATGTCGTGCGCGTGCACGGTTCCAGCGGCACCACCGGCAAGCTCACCGTCGTGGCCTATACGCAGAATGACATCGGCCTGTGGGCCGAGGTCATGGCGCGGACGTTGACGTGTGGCGGCGTAACGCGGCGCGATATCGTGCACATCGGCTACGGCTATGGCCTGTTCACCGGGGGTCTGGGGGTCCACTATGGCGCTGAGCGTGTGGGCGCCACGGTCATTCCCATGTCGTCGGGCAACACCGCGCGCCAGGTCATGCTCCTCCGGGATTTCGGCGCTACGGCCATCTGCTGCACCCCCTCCTACGCCCTCTTTCTCGCCGAGACGGCTCAGGAGGAAGGGATCGACATGCGCCAGTCCAAGCTCCGCGTGGGATTCTTTGGCGCCGAGCCATGGACCGACGCCATGCGGCGCGAGATCGAGGAGCGCCTCGGCATCGTCGCCCTGGACATCTATGGCCTGAGCGAGGTCACCGGCCCCGGCGTCGCCTCCGAGTGCACCGAGCAGTGCGGCATGCACATCTTTGAGGACCACTTTCTGCCCGAGATCGTCGATCCGACCACGGGTACCCCCCTGCCATACGGGGAGTGGGGCGAGCTCGTCTTTACCACGCTGACCAAGGAGGCCCTGCCCGTCATCCGCTACCGCACGGGCGATATCTCCCGGCTCGTGGCGGAGCCCTGTGCCTGCGGCCGCACCACGGTGCGCATGGACAAGATCTGTGGGCGCAGCGACGACATGATCATCGTGCGCGGCGTCAACATCTTTCCGTCGCAGGTCGAATCCGTCCTGCTGCGGCTCAAGGGTGTGCAGCCGCATTATGTCATCATCGCTGACCGCGAGCGGGGCGCGATGGACACCCTCGAGGTGTGGGTTGAGGTCTCGGAGAACATCTTTTCCGACCAGTTGGGCGACTTGGCCGACCTGCAAAAGGGCGCCGAGCTCGCGCTCCAGGAGGTGCTGGGCATCAGCGCCCGCGTCAAGCTTGTGGAGCCCCACCGCATCGAGCGCAGCATGGGCAAGGCCAAGCGCGTTATCGATCGGCGCGATGCGTACCGCAGCTAGGGCACGGCATCCATCTGGCGGGCGCTCCATCGCCAGCCACCAGCGGCCGCCCGCCGAGCGCAGAGCGCCATGTGTCATCCACCGCACCAGAGCGTGACGGATACAAGTCTTCAAGGAGAGCATCCATGATCTGGAACCCCGAACGCGAGACCATGTCTCGCGGCGACCTGTCAAGCCTGCAGCTCGAGTTGCTGCAGCGTCAGGCGGCGCGCGCCTATGAACGCGTTCCCTTCTACCGGCAGGCGTTTCGCGAGCGCGGTATTCATCCCCAAGACATCCATTCCCTGGATGACCTCCGCCTCCTCCCCTTTACGCGCAAGGCGGATTTCCGCGATCACTATCCCTTTGGCCTGCTAGCCGTCACGCGGCGCGAGCTGGCGCGGGTGCACGCCTCCAGTGGTACGACCGGCAAGCCCACGGTGGTGGCCTACACGCAAGCGGATCTCGCCATGTGGCACGAGGTATGCGCCCGCGAGATGGTCGCGGGAGGCATCACCGACGAGGATATGGTGCAGATCGCCATGGGCTATGGTCTCTTTACCGGCGGCATCGGATGGCACTATGGTGCCGAGACCCTCGGCGCCACCGTCGTGCCGGCATCTTCGGGCAACACCAAGCGCCAGATCATGTTGATGCAGGATTTCGGCACGACCGTCTTTTGTTGCACCCCCTCCTACGCGATCTATATCACCGAGCAGGCCGAGGAGATGGGCGTCGATCTCGCGTCGCTGGACTTGCGCGTCGGTATCCACGGCGCCGAGCCCTGGTCCGAGGGGATGCGGCGCGAGATCCGTGAACGCATGGGGCTCGACCCCATCGACACCTATGGGCTCAGCGAGATGGTGGGCCCTGGAGTCGCGGGCGAATGCACCCACCATTGCGGCATGCACATCAGTGAGGATCACTTCCTCCCCGAGATCATTGACCCCGAGACGGGGGAACCCTTGCCCTACGGCGAGCGCGGCGAGTTGGTCCTCACCGCTCTGACCAAAGAGGCGCTGCCCATCATCCGATACCGCACCGGCGACATCACACGCCTCGATCCCACCCCCTGCGCCTGTGGCCGCACCCACGTCCGCATGGAGAAGGTGAGTGGGCGCACGGATGACATGCTCATCGTGCGGGGCGTCAACGTGTTCCCCTCACAAATCGAGACGGTTCTGCTCGAGGTTGAGGGTGTGCAGCCCCACTACCAGATCGTCGTAGATCGTGAGCGCGGCGCCATGGACGATCTCGAGGTGTGGGTCGAGGTATCGGAGGACGTGTTCACCGACGATATCGGCCGACTGAAGCGCCTTCAGGACAAGGCCGAGTTCGAGATGCGCGAGACCCTGGGCATCCAGGCGCGCATCAAGCTCGTGGAGCCGAATCGCATCGCGCGTAGCATGGGCAAAGCTAAGCGCATCATCGACCGCCGCGACGTGTATGGCGACTAGGCCGTGTTTCGAAAACGCACCCGACGTAGAACCGATGTCGCCCCGAGCGTAAGCGAGGGGCCTTGACGCCCACCGACAAGGTGCCTCGCCACGCTCAGAACGACACCGTGGCCATTTTCCAAACACCAGCGAGCGCACCGGCGTTCGGTGACCGCGACCGGACACCTGAGCGGCTGATTGCGGAGAACGACCGTTGGTTACCGGCCTCTACAGCACACTCGCAAGGGGGACACGTATGAAAGTCACGCAAGTATCGGCGTTCCTCGAGAACCGTCCTGGCAGGTTGCTCTACCTACTGAATATTCTTGCCGAGGCGCACGTCAACCTCGTGGCCCACAACATCGTGGACGCCTCTGACTTTGGCATCATCCACCTGCTCGTCGATCGCCCCGAGCGTGCCCTGGAGGCGATCCGCGACGCGGGCATCACCTGCTCGAGTACCACCGTCCTGGTTGTCACCGTGCCCGACAAGCCGGGGGCCTTTGTGCGCTGTGTGCTGCAGCCCCTCGCCGATGCGGAGGTCAACATCGAGTACAGCTATACGTACAGCACCCCGGGCTCGGGCGCCGCGAGCATCGTCCTCAAGGTCGACGATCTTGACACCGGTGAGCGTGCCCTCGAGGCGCATGCCGAGTAGGCGGAAGTAGCCGTGGCGCCCGCGACCTGCAGGATCGGGCCTCGCAGCCCGAAGAAGATCAGCATGAGGCTCACGAGGGTCAGGAGCAGGGCCGAACCGACCGAGGGACCGCGCTTCTTGGCCGTCGCGCGCGCCGCCGATCTCCGGCGCGGCCTGGGAGCAGCGGTTGTGGGCGTTGCTGGCGGCGTCGGGGGCGGGGGGCTCGGGGGCGGATATGCGGCTGGACCTTGAGGAGCGGCGGGTGCGGCCGCGACGCGTTGGCCGCACGATCCGCAGACTGCGGACCCGGGAGGAAGCGGGGCGCCACAGTAGATGCAGAATGCCGGTTGCGAGCTCATCGATTCGCCTTTCGCATGGGATAGTGATGACGCCTCCGACCGGCCGGCGACAGAGCTCGCCGTATACCCGGTACGGCGTCGAACGCGCAACCGGGGGGGCCGGGAGCACCGTGTCGCGTCGGTCGCGATATCGCCACAAGAGATGCCCATCGCCATGTTCGGCCGCAACCCGCCGCATGGCCGCGCCGTGCGCACCGGCGCGCCTAGGCGCGACCTGCCGGAGCGCTACGGTGTATTCGGCGCGCTCCCGGCTGTGCTCCAGGAAGCTGCCGACGCCCAGGGGCGTCCGGACGGGGTGCTGCACCCTGTCGACGGCACCACGGTCCACGCCAACCAGCATGCGACGGGCGGCAAGCTATCGGATAATGTGGGTGCTGAGAGCCATCCATCGGTTCAGTTTCTAAACGTGCCCTAGCGCAGAGGGCGGCGGGGATAACCCCGCCGCCCTCTGCTGCTCTTTCCGTGTGCCCGCGGATCACGGGCCAAGCGATGTTCCAAAGGCGGGCGAACGCTGCATCAGCATCGCCATGCGGGTACGCGCCATCACGTACAGGGCGTCCTGCTGGCGCTCTTGGGCCAGCGTCCCGGCCAGCTCAAAGTCTTCGAGAGCCCTGCCATACTCCTCCGTAGCCTCATAAATGCCACCACGGGTGAGATAGGCCTCCGGCGACTCGGGGTCGATGGCCAGCGCGCTCTCGATGGCCGCCATGGCCTCGTCGTACGCTTCGACCTGTGCGTAGGCGCGGCCAAGCGCGAGGTAGTAGGTCAGATCGTCGTCGTACGCCGCGCGCGCTGCCGCGAACGCGTCCTCCGCGTCGGCCTCGCGGTCTGCAACATCGTACAGCACGCCCAGCGTCACGTGTGCATCCCCGAGGTCCGGCAGGACGGTGACCGCTTGCTCGTACTCGGCGATGGCGCCCTCCACATCCCCGTGGAGGAGCAGCTGATCGCCCGCTGACATGAACGAGCGTGCTTCCTTCTCCACCGGGTCAAGGCCAAAGTAGCGATCGAGGATATAGTTCCCCGCCAACACGATGACAATGATGCTGGCGATGGTGATCAGCGTGCGGGTGATGGACTTGCGCCGCTTCTCAGCGTGGCAGAGGTCAACGTACCACCACCAGTGCTCCTCGGGAGGTTGCTGGCGGCGGCGAGCACCCTCCAGCCCCCCCATGCGCGCCAGCTCGCGCGAGATCTCGGGGGCTCTGCGCGAGATGATATTGTCCACCGTCTCGACGCGAGTCCGCTCCGCACGCATGTCGGTGCCCGACTGCTCAAAGCGCTCAATGGCTGCGCCGACCTCATCGCGCAGCGTAAGCAAATCGAACACGGCATCACCACGTCCCCGTAGGTTCGCAAAGCCGATCTCGAGTTCACGTATCTGTTCACGAAGACGCGTCGCGGTCGTCATGGCTCCGCTCGTCTCGACCGCACCCTTGGGCATGATGACCTCCGAATCCCTCTCGTAGCGCTCGCCAGACCACTAGCGCCACCCGAGGTGATTATGACCTCAAGATTCGCGGCTGTCAAAAGGTCCCGCAACGTCGGGTCTGCCCCAGTCCTTGGCGACCCTCCGATGCCATGGCGCGCTGCCCGCGAGAGGGGCTACCTCGAGCAATGGCGGGCAGTTGGCCTCTGGCTGACCCTGCCCGGTCGTCGTCGGTGCCTTTGTAAGGCGGCTGTGCCGATGCTATAATGCCCACGTCTGGCGATCTGGCGGCCCGAAGCGATTGTCGGCCGCTCCATGGAGGCCCTCATGCGCATTGCCATCACTGGCAGCAGGGGACAGCTCGGCACAGCGCTGGCGCGCGTGTACGCACACGAAACCCTCCTGCCCATC
>DUUT01000116.1 GCA_012841405.1 Chloroflexota bacterium | reverse complement strand
CTCAACGGACACCGCCTGGCAGAACTTGCATTCCGTCTCGATGGCGCGTAAGGTGAATCCCATGGGGCGCCTCCTGACACACGAATGGTCGGCAAACCAAGTGTGCCACAGGAAGCGCCCCATGTCGCCTCGTTATTTGAAAGGTATTGGACCTAGCCCGCCGGTTACCATGGCGTCCAGACAAAGATAGGCCCCTCGTCGCCTCAGATGCGTTGTTCGTCGGCCGTGGGCGATGTGCGATCCGCGCGATGACGGTGAGGCGTGGGATGTGGCGGATCGGCACTGCGCCGTGCGGTGCTTGACGCCGCGTGGGGCGGCATCTAGACTTGCGTGCAGCGCGCCACTGAGGCGCTCAGAGCAACCCCAACAGGAGGGTGGTCATGCGGGAGAACGCGCTCAAGCGGAAACTGCAGAGCGGCGAGTTTGTCATCGGCCCCTTTATGAACTGCAGCTATGGGGCGTTTATCGAGATCGTGGGGATGGCCGGGTTTGACTATGCCATCATCGACATGGAGCATGGGCCCCTCGAGGTCGAGACGGCCGAGGACCTCTGTCGTGCCGCCCAGGGCGTGGGGTTGTCGCCCATCGTGCGCGTGCGCAAGAACGACGCGCCCCAGATTCAGCGCGCCCTGGATATCGGCTCGGCCGGCGTGCAGGTTCCGCAGATCGAGACGGGCGAGGGGGCCGAGGCCGTCGTGCGTGCCGCCAAGTACGCTCCCCTCGGGATGCGTGGCCTCTCCTTCTATACGCGGGCGGGCGACTATACCATGTATGGCGTGGAGGGGTACACCGACCGGCTGAACGATGAGCAGCTGGTGATCATTCACGTCGAGGGGGTGACCGGGCTCCAGAACCTCGACGCCATCATTGCCGTGCCGCACATCGATGTGGTGTTCCTCGGGCCCTATGACCTCTCCCAGTCGTTCGGCATCCCCGGACAGGTGAACGATCCACGGGTGATCAAGGGGATGGAAGAGGCCACGGCCAAGATCCGAGCGGCGGGCAAGGCGGCTGGGACCTATGCCGGCGACGCTGCCACCGCCAAGCGCTGGATCGACGCCGGCGTGCAGTACATCTCGCTCGGCGTCGACGTGGGCATCTTTGCCAACGCTTGTCGCGACCTCGTGGCGCAGGTCAGAGGGTAGACGCAGCGATCACCGCAGAGAACAGGGAGCACCGCGGGCGGTGATGCCGTGGGGTCATCCCTCGCGCGCCCTGTGCCCCCTGTTCCCTGCGCTGGCAAACCTCATACATGGGGGGCAGGATGAACGACCGTGAGCGCCTTCTCGCCATTCTCGACCGGCGGCCGCCGGATCGCATCCCCTGGATTCCCCGGCTCAAGCTGTGGTACGACGCCCGCGTACTGAGCGGCACGATGCCTGAGCGTTTCCGCGGCATGTCGTTGCGTGAGGTGGAGCGGGCCCTAGGCGTGGGCACGCCGGCGCGCGACGGCCGCATCTTTACCGTAGAGCGCGAGGGAGTGGAGGTGGTCACGCGGCGCGAGGGACTGCTGCAGGTGACCGAGTACCACACGCCCATGGGGTCGGTACGAACGACTGAGCACCAGTCGGCCGATCTCGAGGCGCAGGGGCTCCCGGGCCGCGTGGAGGAGTACCCCCTCAAGGGCCCGGATGACTATCGCGTGTGGGAGTGGATCGTCGAGCACACCCACTGGCGCGCCGATTATGATGCCTATCGGACGTACGACGCCGAGATCGGCGAGGACGGCCTGCCGATGGTGGGCGTCGGGGATGTGCCCATCCACACGTTCATTCTCGACCTGGCGGGCTATGACCACGCCTTTTACCAGCTGGCCGACTATCCTGACGAGATCGAGCATCTCCTTGCAGTGATGACCGAGGTGGAGCGGGCACGCCTGTGGCCGGTGATTGCCGCGTCACCGGCGCGACTCGTGCTTCACGGGGTGCACCTCTCCTCCCAGTTTACGCCTCCGCGCATCTTTGAGAAGTACATCCTCCCCTACTACGACGAGTTCATGCCGTATGTCCACGAGCGAGGGATCGCCGTGGCAATGCATGCCGACAATGATACCTCGCAGATCGTCGAGCACATCGAGCGGGCCGGCTGGGACATGGTCGAGTGCTTCGTCACTGCGCCCATGGTGCCGATGACGCTGGAGCGCGCCCGCGAGGCGTGGGGCAACCGCGTGATCATCTGGGGCGGGCTGCCGTCGCTCCTCCTGGCGCCCAGCGTGCCGGAGGGCGAGTTCCGCGCCTACGTGCATGGCATCTTTGAGGCCATCAAGCCCGGCGATGCCTTTATCCTGGGCGTGGCCGACAATGTCATGCCCGACTCGCTCATCGATCGCGTGGCCTGGGTGAGCGAAGTGGTGCGCGAGCGAGGGGTGTACCCGATCGCCTAGGTAGTGTTTGGGTAAAGGGCCGCAGCGCCGTTCCGCGCGTGGCGAGAAAGCTTGTCGATGGGCGTCAGGGCCCCTCGCTCGCGCTCGGGGCGACATCGATTCTGCGCTCGGTGCGTTCTCCCGACATGGCCTCGTACGGCGCTGTGCGGGCGCCCGGAATCTGTACCCCGTCCCCTCTCGCGGCGGTGAGGGGCGTGCAGCGTGGCGAATGGGGACTACAGCGAGGAGCATCATGTACGCGATTCCTGACGAATGGCGATGGTTCCCCGAGGCGCGGTTCGGGATGTTTATTCACTGGGGGCCGTATAGTCGCATCGGGCGGGGGGAGCAGCCGCTGTTTCGCGAGCACCTCGACCAGCGCGCTTATGCGGCGATGGCCTGTGACTGGTGCCCGACGCGATTCGACGCCGCCGCCTGGGCGCGGGTGGCCAAGCGCGCCGGGATGCGCTACGCCATCCTGACGTCGCGCCACCATGACGGGTTCTGCCTGTGGAACTCGCAGTGCACCGACTATACGAGCGCCTCGCAGGCGGCGGGGCGCGATTTCGTGCGCGAGTATGTCGACGCGTTTCGCGCTGAGGGGTTGCGCGTCGGGCTGTACTACTCGTTGGCCGATTGGCGCATCCCGGCGTACTGGGAGGGGCCAGCCCACGACCCGGCGGGATGGGAGCGCTTTTGCAGCTATGTGCACGCCCAGGTACGCGAGCTGGTCACTAACTATGGGCGTCTCGATGTCCTCTGGTTCGATGGCGCGTGGCCGCACAGCGCGGAGGACTGGCGCGCCGCCGAGCTCGTGGCGATGATCCGCGAGCTGCAGCCCGGTATCCTCATCAACAATCGCCTCGGCCGCTCTGCGGAGGGGGCGACATCCGCCGATGGGGGTGCCGGGCCGGGCGCGGCGACCGAGTGGGGCGATTTCGGCACGCCCGAGCACCACATCATTGCCGAGCCGGGGCGTCTGTGGGAATCGTGCCAGGTGAGCACTTGGCGGCTATGGGGCCATGCCCGGGGCGAGCGCTGGCGCCCTGCGGACGTGCTGCTCGACATGCTCGTGGAGGCGGCGAGCAAGGGCGGCAACCTGCTGCTGAACGTGGGGCCCACCCCGGAGGGTGAGCTTCCGGCCGCGTTCGTGGCGCGGGCCGAGGCGCTGGGGCGGTGGTTGGCGGTACACGGCGAGGCGATCTATGGCGCCGAGGCGGGCGATGTCTGCGAGTTCATCACCTATGGTTACCAGACGGTGAAGGGCAACGCCCTCTACCTCATCGTGCGCTTTTGGGATGGGCAGGGCGTGCTCCGGCTCGCGGGGCTCGATACACGCGTCGAGCGCGCTGTGCTGCTGACCACGGGGCAGGAGTTGGCCTTTGAGCAGGGTGTCGACGAGCTCGCCATCTCGGGGCTGCCGATCGAGCCGCCGACGGAGCTGCTCCCTGTGATCAAGCTCGAGTGCGCCGGGCGGCCACAGCCTCGCCCATGGGCGAAGGATCGCCTCTGGCAGGGCGACCCGCGCCGGATGACGAGCTGGGCGGCGGCCCGCGGGACGTCGGTGTGGGCCGATGGGCGGGAGAGGGCGTAGGGAGACCCCAATGGACGCCACGAGAAGCGCGAGACCCCACCCAGTGAGGGTGGGGTCTCGTTATACCCGGGGGAGCCTAGGGCTTTATCACAACAGGTAGAGTGATCCTTGCCACTTCAGGAACCGCAGGGCGGGGCACGAAGCGCGGCTCCATGAGATACTGACCAACGTTGTTCTGGTTATCGTACACGACGACGCGCACGTAGATGCCGCTGCCACTCTGTGCGGCTTTGGGAAAGGTATCTGGCGTAAACGTGGTGTTGTGCGTGTTGTAGGTGCTCACGTTGCGGGAAAGGTTCTCGTCGGACGCGATGGTGACTTTGTGGTACGCTGCACCCTGTACAGGCTTCCACGAAATCACAAGCGTGCCGCTCCCATTTCCACGCGGACGTCATCCGGTTCGACGCGAAGGGCCTCTTTGCGGAACTCGCCCTCTGCCGCTTGGGTCGTCAACCGGCCTCGAACGTCTTTGGCCCACACTTTCCAGGTATAGGTGCCGTCCTTCAGAGCAGTGCGAGGCGTGAAGAAGGGCATCATCGTCTCCTGGTACGCTCTGCGGGTGCCCCCTTCATAGAGCTCCCAGACATACTTGGATGCCGACTGCGCCGCTTGCCAGCTAAAGCTTGGCGTGACGTGGGTGCCCCTGACGTCTTGCTTAGGATGGCCGGGCTCTACCTTGAGCTTGGCCGGGATGTAGCCAAACTTGGAAAAGTGGTGCGGCGCTGAGGTGCCAAAGCCGGCACGCGTGACGCGCCAGTTGTAGCTGTTGTTGTCGCTGTAATGCACCTGCGGCGCCCAGTACGTGTTGGCATCCCAGAAGTACTTGCTGGAAGAGGTCCGGTTCGGACTCTTCCCGTTCTCACTCTCGTAGAGCGTAGAGAAGGTGTCATCCTTGTAAGTCTGGAAGAACAGAGTCGAGATAACGCCGTCATCATTGAGGGCGTTGGTATGACGCCACATCAGCACCGGTGTGTTGCGCTCAACTTGGGTGAGGCTCCAGTAGTCCAGGTTCTCTCCCGAACCGAGCGAGTTGACCGGTAGGATTGGCGTCGGCGAGGCGCCCTCGGTATGGAAGGCTGTCACGCTGGGACTCCCAGGCTCATTCGGAAGCAGGTCTGCGACCTTGCCGGAGGCATCCGCTGTGAAGACGAGCAGGCTCAGGCTGCCGGGCTGATCAATCTGACTGGACGAGAGCTTGATCTTGAGAAAGCCATCCGCTGTGTCGTACGCATACTCGCTGAGGATGTTGGCCAACGTGCCCCGTTTCTGCCAGGAGCCGTTCTGCCACGCCTACACCTCGCCAGCACCCATGGCACTGTCGGCATACTGCCAGTAGATGGCGTACTCCGGGTAATGGGCCTCCGGCGCCGCGGGGCCGGGGCGCCCGCTGGGAGCGGTCCGTGCACCGCAGGTATCGATGTGGTCGGTGTCGAAAGATCCCTAGGGTCGTGTCAGGGCCCACGGAGATGCCCAGCGTCGTATGGGTGCCGGTCATCACCAGGTGGAAGCCGATCAGATCGTGACTTGCGGCGGCATCGCCTGACTCGTTCGCGGGTTGGTACCATCCCATGCCAGCGGCTTCCCACGCGGTACGTGGCGCCGTCATGTCGGGGATAGCATAGGTGAACGCACGGCTGACGATGAACCTTCCGGTCCGTGACCAGCTAGTGGTTCTGGGCGCTACCTGACGGACACGCCAGAAGTAGGTGCCGGGTTCGGGTCGCTCCTCGAGAGTGTACTCGCTGTAGATCGTCTCCCCCTAGGGAACGTCATCGATGCACAACTCGTGGTAGGAGGCGCCGTCGACGCGGCTCCAGATGAACCTGGGGACGGCGATCGTCCGGTCCTCAAAGGTGCGTTCGTCGGCCTCGTCGACACGGATGGGCGGGTAGTAGTACGGCGGGTATAGCAGGTTGGGGACCACGGGCGTCTCCGCTGGGCGGCTCGAGGAGCGTTTGCCCCGCCAAGGAGGGGCGAGGTTCGGCCACCACAGCTGGGCTTGCGACGGTAAAGATAACGAGCAACAGCGCCAGGATGCGAGCAAGCACGCGCATGATGCCTCCTTGAGGCTGGCTAGGGCGCGGGCTCGGTTATTCCACGGGCGCCCGATGGGTCTCGAGCCGATCCCCCACCGCGGTGCCCGTCTCTTCCGCCGTACCGGCGGGCAGTTCGACCACGTAACGCACCCGCTTGTAGAACCGTCCAAAGCGCCACGGCGCCAGGTTGGCGTCGATGCCGACGATCTCGTGGTCCCCGTTGACGTACAGCACGTCGATGGGAAAGCCCATAAAGTGGGTGTGCACAGAGGTGCACGGAGAGATGAGGAGGCCCTCTCCGGGCGCGAGGGGCTGGGCGCCGATGAGGCCGCGCAGGCGCGTCCAGTAGTTGTCGGCGATCCGGCCGCTCGAGACGAGCACACAACCGCGGGTGGCGTTGATGATGCGAATGCCGTCCTTCATCATGTCCCTCGATGTGACGCGTTGGACCGCATAGAACCTGTGGAGCCTCAGGGGGCCGTACGACGAGTTCGTCCAACAGCCGGATGTCTACACGGGTCAATGGTGGCTTACGGAGCCAGAAGAACTCCAGAGTTCGATAGCAGATCCGTGTCAATGTCTACCTCGCGTTCGCCCGCCAGCGGTCTCGTTGCGCTCGGCGGCAAAGGCCTATGCGCCCCAGGGGAGCAGGCCGAGCATCGCGAGGTGGAGCAGCCACCCTCCTAAGGATAGGTACGGCCCGTAGGCCATGGTGTCCTTCCGCCCGGCGCGGCGCGTGATGAGCAGCACGAGTGCGGCCACGCCGCCGGCAATGATGCCCCAGAAGAGGGCCGTTAGGGCGAGGGGAAAGCCCACCAGCCAGCCCACGGCGGCCGCCAGCTTGACGTCGCCGGCACCCATGGCGCCGCGTCGCAAGAGGGCCAGCAGCACAAAGATGCCGCCCCCTACGAGCAACCCGAGCGCCGCCGAGGCGAGTGTTGGTCGCCCGAGCCATAGCATTTGGAGCGCGCCCACGGCGAGGAGTGCCACCACGAGCGGGTTCGGGATACGCCGGACCCGAAAATCGATCACGGTGATGGCCGCGTACAGCGCGCTGGCCAGCAGCGCGACCACGACCTCGGCGGTGCCGGCGGCGCGGCCGCCGATGAACGCCCCCAAGAGGGCCAATGCGGCCACGAACAGGGCACCCAGCGGGGTCAGCGCGCCGCGGGCGTCCTCAAGGAGCCACGCGAGGTCAACGGCCTCGTCGCGATGGTGGGCGACAAAGGCGCGGGCGGCCAGCCAGGCGATGGCACCGCTGAGGAGGCCGAAGAGAGTGCCGATGATCGAACCCTGCACGCGAGAGTTCCTCCGTGTGTTGGTTGCCGAGCGGCCGGGGTGGAGTCTAGGAGCGCCCCGGTTCGTACTTGGACTGCACGATCACTCGGGAGGCCAAGGGATCAGGCTGACGGCATCCATCGCGGACGGCGGGTTGCTCCCATCGGTGCCGTCGCAGTCGGTAGCCGGGCAGGAGCATAGCTTGGTTACGACGATGCCGGTGAGGCCCGCGTTGGACGACGGACAAGCAGTCAGGGGAGCCTGGTTGCCATCACATTTCCAGCCGTTGCCCTGTGGGTAACAGTTGTAGGTCCCGCTGGTATCCCGTCCCTTCTGGCCGGGGTACAAAGTGGGATACGGTTCCTTGTCGGTTCGCGTGACACTAAACGTGTACTCCACATCTTCGGGATCTGTTCCACCAAGACGGCGTTGGAACTGAATAGAGTTCGAGTTGTCGAGAGTCGCGTTGCAGTCAACGTTATTGCAGTTCTTGCCGTCGAAGACGTGCTCGACGCGGACGCAGCCAAACCCCGCAACATGGTAGGTTTTGTTCCCGCCGCAGGTAATGGGGTTGCCGTTTGTTGAGCAGCCTTGGCTGTCATAAAGGACAACGGATACCGGCTCCCCCACCTTTGCTTTCGCTGCGTCGAGCGCACTACTGACATGGCCTTCCTCAGTGGCCAGGCAGGTCCCGATCCCGATGCTGCCGATGTAGCCATACTTGAGCCAACACTTGAGCGCGTTAGCACCGCAGTTCTGTGTATCTTGTTTCTTGCAGTAATCTATGTCGCTAGGGATTTCGAAGCCCGGTAGCAGTTTGAGGGCTACCCAGCCTCGGTTACCTGGATCCATAGGGGATCCTCCCTGAATATCTGCAAGCTTGTACGGCTCGCCATTGGTCGGGTGACTGTAAAACCGACAGTGCTGTGCAATCTTGTCGAGTTCGTCTCGGGTTGGGTCCTTGTTGTCTCCGGCCCAAAGAATGAACTGACTCTTGTCGTTAAAGTCGGCCCCGCTGTTGACGGGACGGCTGCTCAGATACGCCCCCCCGTCCCACGACGCTGGGCCATTGCATTCGCCGCTGAGCTCAGTGGAGGTGTAGGTTGGCAGATCGAACGCCACCGGCCACATGCCACACCCTGTCGTAGCCTTTCCACAGCGTGCGGCGGCCACAGCCGGGATGGAAAAGTCGGAAAGCACGATGCTTGACAGGTACAGATCAGCGCTTGTCCTCGCCGTTACAACGACCGTACGGGTGTCGGAGATGACCTGTACCTCAGTCAGGCTGGCGTCGGCACCGTTGAGCTCGGCGTAGTGCATTGCCTCGCTCGCCGCATTGGCCGGATCGCCGTGACAGATCTCCCAGGCGCCGGCCAGCGCGCCAGCATCGGCTGCGTTCTGCATGTGTCGTCGCGCTCCGTACCACACGCCCACGTCGATCGCCAGGCCTGCGACCAGCAAGAGCACCACGAGTGAAAGCGCCACCAGCACGAGGGTTTGCCCTCGCTGCCCCGGTTCCAAAGCCCTGGTCGCCCACCATCTAGCCATACTACACCTCTCACCCCTGCACAATGTCAGACGTCGCCAACCCATGGGGACGCTACTCAACGCCATCGACGCCAAAGATGCGCATCGTGGCCTCGGTAGTGATGGTGATTGTCTCTCGGCCAATGAACGGACCGAGGATCGGGTCAAACAGGAGGTTCGCTCGCACGGTTACCGGGCTGCCCTTTGGGCCTCCTAGTCCCTGAATGGGCTTTTCGACAATGATCGCATCCGCCGGAACGGACTGCATCGGCTCCTCGCGTACGCGGGCGATAACGAGCTCGACGATCGCATCCTCGTTGTCCTGATAGGGAAGCTTGGCAGCGAACCGCGCTCCCTCGCGCACCGCGTTCGTGAGGCTGAGATACGTGTAGAACGCGCGCCCGAGATCGATGACCCCAGCAAGGAGCAAGAGGAGGAACGGCAATACGATGGCCATCTCGACGAGGTTCGCCCCTCGCTCGTTGCGAAAGCTGTCGGACGGGGTTCTCCGCGACATCAGTCCCATACCTCCGCGAGCATCGATGCCTTTGCCTCCATCGGAATCGGTCCGAACAGCCCGGTGATCGTCTCATGAGTGTAGTTTACCGTGACGACGAGCCTCGGTAACGTCCTCGAGATTCCCTCTGTGCTGGTGATGACTATCGGGGTGTCATCGTAGCTAGAGGTCACGGCAATGCCGGCGACGTCTCGCGCGTAGCGAACCGCATATTCCTCGACCGTATTCTTGAATGAAGGGGCAGCGCGCTCGGCGGAGGGATAAACGATGAACTCGCGCACGGTCTCGCGCGCGGTGTTGGCGAGGGTATTGTACCGCCAGATCGCTACGCCGAACTCGATGATGCCAAACAGCACCGCAAATAGGAACGGCGCGATGAGCGCGAACTCGACCAAGTCCTGGCCGCTTTCCCTCTTGACGGTAGCCACGCGACACTCCTTCGCCTGAAGGCTCGCCGGTGACGACTGGTTCATGGCGTAACCATCACTTTCATGCAGGGGAACAGCACTCCCTGAGAACGTCGGAGCCTAGCCGACGCGAAACCCGCACCCCGACGGCCGTCAAATCAGGCCGCTCTCACCCTCCCGACGGTGCCCGGCGGTCGTAGAGGCGCAGCATCACACGGTCGATGACGTCGTTTAGCCCCGTCTCGAGCTGGGTCCAGCGCTCGGCCGTCCACTCTTGTGCGGTCGCCGTGCTCGCCTCTACATCTACCGACTCGATGGCCGGGCGGAAGATGCGTAGGCTCAGGGCCAGCACAAAAAGGAGGGCGACGGCGACGAAAACGGCTACCACGGGGCGACGCTGGGGGCGCGCTTCCGCCTCGCTGACCGGGCGGGCGTCGCGCTGGCCGGCGCGAATCTCACCGACCACCGCCGGCAGGACGGCAAACACCGGCGCCACAAGGATGGCGACGAGGCGCACCGCATCGGGCTGGGCATCCCCCACTGGGGGATAGGCCCAGCGCAGCGCCCACATGGCCACCGCCGCCAGGGCCCCCAGAGCCACCATCCAAGCGAGGGTGCGTAGGGCCCACCGCCCCAGAGCATAGCCAATGGGCCACGCCAACGGCTGCATGAGGCCGCGGAACGCCCCCAACAGCGCCCAGAACAATCCGATGAGCAGGGCCGTGCCCATGGCGCCGTTGCCCCAGGCGCCGAACACACCGCCGAGCCACGGGGCGCTGAGAACGCCCCACGAGCCCAAGAGCCATCCCAGTGCGACGCCGATGGCGCCCGACGCCACGAGGCCCGCCAAAGGCCGCAGCACGCGCCGGTTGATGGGTGACGGCATGCCCACCACTCGTACGCGCACGGGGATATCGATGGGCGCCGGCGAGGCACTGGAGGTGACGCGAACCGCACCGGTGCTGTGCTCTCGCCCGATGGGAAGCGATTCCGTGTTGATCGAAACCGTCGCCTCGAGGGCTCCATCGGTGAAGCGCTGCGGGTCGACGCGGATCCAGCTTTGCGCGGGCTGGAGGGTGCCAAAAAGGTAGCCGCGGCCCCTCCCCTTGCGCATGCGCAGACGACGGACAGCGTGTTCCCCCGAGAGGACGTGGCCAAAGTCCACCGTCGCCCGCCGCGCCACCAGCCGAGGGCGCGGCACGAGGCCGGTAGCCAGCAAAAAGGTCTCGAGCGCCATGCGATCGTCGATCACCCGCTGGCGCATGACCTCGCGGGCGAGCTCGGCGAGGTGGTCGGCGCCCTCAGAGGCAAACCAGGCCGCCAGGGTGCCGTTGCGCAGGTGATAGATGCCATCCTCGGGGTGGCGATCCATGTGTTTGATGGCGCCACGGATCGTCCGCACCGTCGTGCCGCTGGACAGCAGGTCGCCCGAACGGAACACGAACGGCTGCTTGACGCGCTGGGAGGCGGTGATCTGCCGCTCACGCAGCGCGATGGCCAGCGCCTCGCGGACGTCGTCATCCACCAGGGCGCCGCCGGTTGTGGGACCGGTGGAGACGATGCCCTCGACGATGGTGTCGGGTGTCATGGCGAGTGGCTCCCCCATGTCCGTAGCCACGAGCCGCACGCTCGGGCTAGTGAGCACGAGATAGTTATAGATGGGCGGCGACAGCTGCGGGAACTCGTCCCGCAAGAAGCGGCGGATCGCCGCCGTCGCCTGCTGCGCCTCGGTGGCGGGGTTGGGATGGTCGATGGCCGGCCCGCCGTCGCGATGCTCACGCCAGGGCCCCCGGCGCGCGGGGATGACCTCACCCTGCCAGTCGCGAATGTGCAGCACGAACACCGCCTGTGGGCCGACGACGATGGTATCGATGGGTACTCCGCTGACGGTCGGCTCGGGAATGACATAATAGTTGTCTGGGAGCGCGTCCTCCAACAGACCGGGCAGCGGTCCGGACGCGAACCATCCCTTGGCGGGTAACAGCTCCGCCATGATTCTGTCCCTCCGTAGCCTGGTGTGGCGCGACACCCAGGGGGTGGTTACCCGGCTGACGCAACTCCACGTGGTACACAACGCCTGTCGGTGGCGCCTTACGCTGCGGGCTATTCTCGATACAGCTTTTCATCCACCAGGCGCTCGCGGACAAAACGGCCCACCGGTTGCATGCGAAAGTGCGCCGCATCCAGATTGAACTCGAGGTCGAGGGCGTTGCGGCCGGCGCGGTTCTTTTCCACGCTCACCACCACCCAGTTGCGCATCTCCTCCGCCTGGCTTGGGTTGTAGACCATGTGCTCTCGGCTGACGATGGCGAACTTGTTATTGAACACCAGCCCGATGTCGGCCTCGTACTGCAGGGCCGAGCTGCCCCGCAGGTGCGAGAGGCGCATGCGCTTGGACTGCAGCCCCGGTCGATCCGAGGCGGCGATAGCCATCACGTGCACGCCCAGCGACATGGCGAGCTCCTTGAGCCCCTGGGTCAGGTGCGTCGTCGTCTCGACCTCCGGCTCGAGGAACTCGCGCGCCACCGGGATCTTTTGCAGGTAATCCACCACCACCAGCACGCGCTGGGCGCCCTGGGCCGCCACGTCCTTCGTCCAGGCGCGAATGTGGTCGAGGGTCGAGCGGTCGCCGCTGGCCTTGACGAGGATGAGCCGATCGGCGTAGGTGTCGATGGCGTCCAGCATGGGATGGTAGCGCGGCGTGGCCCGCAGGCGGGCGATGAGGCCCTTGCCGTCGGGCGAGAGGGCCATCTCGCCGAGCTGGCGCAGCGTGAGCGCCGCATCGCGCACCCTCTGCTCGGCGCTCTCCAGGCACAGCAGCCGCGACATGAGATGGGCACGGTCGTGCTCGTAGCAGATATAGATGGCATAGTGATCCGGGTGCTGGTAGACGACGTTGCGCGCCACCTGGAGCCCAAAGATCGTCTTGCCGACGCCGAACGCACCGCCGATGATCAGTAGCTCGCCCGGGCGGATGCCGCCGTTCAGCACGTCGTCCAGCGGGTCAAAGCCGGTCGGTAGGGGGCGAAAGCTGGACGCATCGCCGCGAACGACCCGCTCCTCCACCTCGGACATGACGGCGGCCAAGGTCGCCGGGCCCACGGGTTCATTGTGCGACTCGTTGAGGATCTCGGCCGTTACGCTGTTCTGAGCCTCCATGGCGCTCACCTTCGCCGGGTCGCTTCGCGGGAGGGCGCAAACACGTTCGGTGACACAAAGAGCCCAGCCGCCTCGACCTTGTCCATAAACTTGGGGCGGACGCCGGTGGCGGTAAAGAACCCCTCCACCCGGCCGTCGCGCACCGAGGTCTGTACGAACTTGAAAATGTCCTGCATGACAATGATGTCGCCCTCCATCCCCTGCACCTCCGAGATGGTGACCACCTTGCGCGTGCCATCGGCGAGGCGGTCGAGGTGCACGATGAGGTCGAACGCGGCCGCGATCTGCTCGCGCACGGCACGCAGGGGCAGGTCCATGCCTGCCATGAGCACCATCGTCTCGATGCGGTGGAGCGTGTCGCGGGCGCCGTTCGAGTGGGCGGTGGTGAGCGAGCCGTCGTGGCCGGTGTTCATCGCCTGGAGCATGTCCAGCGCCTCGCCACCGCGCACCTCGCCGACGACGATGCGGTCGGGTCGCATGCGCAAGGCGTTGATCACCAGCTGGCGAATGGTCACTTCGCCGCGCCCCTCGACATTCGGCGGGCGCGCCTCGAGCCGCACCACATGACGCTGCTGCAGTTGCAGCTCGGCGGCGTCCTCGATGGTGACGATGCGCTCGTTCCCCGGCAAGTGGCTGGAGAGCATGTTGAGAAAGGTCGTCTTGCCGGTGGAGGTGCCGCCCGAGATGACGATGTTCAGCCGGGCGAGCACGCACACCCGCAAAAAGTCTGCCCACTCCTGGGGCACGGTACCCAGCCGCACGAGGTCATCGGTGGTGTACGCCTGGCGGGCAAACTTGCGGATGCTGATGCAGGGCCCGACGAGCGACAGAGGCGGGATGATGACGTTGACGCGCGAGCCGTCGGGCAGGCGGGCATCCACCATGGGGCTGCTCTCGTCCACACGGCGCCCGATGGGCGACACGATGCGGTCGATGATGCGCAGCACGTCGTCGGCACTGCGAAAGCGCAGGTCGGTCTCCTCAAGGATGCCGTTGCGCTCGACGAACACCATATCCGGCCCGTTCACCAGGATCTCGGTGACGGTGTCATCGCGCAGGAGCGGCTCGATGGGGCCCAGCCCCAGGATGTCGGCCACGATCTGCTCGAACAGCTCGGCGCGCTCGCCGCGGCTGAGTGGCAGGCCCTCCTCCTGAAGCGTCTCGGCAAAGATGCGCTCCAGGGCACGGCGCACCTCTTCGACGTTGTCGGCACCGACGGTAGGGCTGAGCTCGGCCAGCAAGCGGCGATGGACGCGGTCCTTGACCGCCGCCGTGGGAGAGCTGCCGTCGTTACGCGCGGCCTCGCCCCGCGGTTGGACGGCAGTCGGTGTGGAGCGTGAGCCCCGGCCAAAACTCATCATGGCTGCCTCACTTTACCCATATCGGATCGTACTCTTCCCATTCGGTGTTGCTGATGTTATGCGCATTACGCCCGTCGGCGTCCATCACCCAGATCTGTTTGATGCCATTGCGGTTCGACCAGAAGACGATACGCGTGCTATCGGGCGACCACGAGGGGTGCTTGTCCCACTCCCAGTGGTTCTCGGTGAGGTTGCGCTGGCCGCTGCCGTCGGGCTGCACCAACCAGATGTCGTCCGAGCCGGTCTCGTTGCTGACAAAGGCGATGGTACCACCGTCGGGCGACCAGACGGGGTCGTAGCAGGTGCCACCGAGGCGGCTGATCTGCGTCGGAGGCACCTCGCCATAGACCTCGTGCTTGGGCAACTGCATAAAGATCTGCGGCGAGCCGGCATCGCGCACAAAGAGATAGTAGCGTCCGTCGGGCGAGTAACGCTCCGACTCGACCAACTCCTCAAACTCGGTCTGCAGGGCACGCGAGCGCCCCAGGTAGCGCCGGTTCGTGCCGTCGGGGTTCATGACCCAGTAGCCCGACTGGTACTCGTCGCCGGAGTAGAACACAATCTGGTTGCGCAGCGTGCGCAGCGGCGGCGGCGTGGGCACGCCGGTGGGCCATGGCAGCGGCGTCGGCAGCGGCGTGGACGTCGGTGTCGGCGTGACGGTGGGCGTGGCCGTGGGCGTCAGGAACGGACGCACCGCAAACATGCGCCCCTCCGCCAGCGACTTGTCGGGCACGGGAAGCTCGTAGGCGCGGCGATACTGCTCGTAGGCGTAGTAGAGGTCCCCCGCTTCCTGGTGCTGATCGCCACTGCGCACATAGGCGTCGTAGAGCATGTCCGACAGGGTGGTAGCGATATAGTAGGGGCGCTGGTCGTACACGGCGCGCAGCGGCGCGATGGCGGCGTCATAGTAGCCCTCATAGTATTTCCGCCGCCCCTCGAGGTAGAGCCCGGCCAGGCGTTGCTCCTCGGCGGCCTCGGCGTTCCGCGGCTGGAGCGCCAGCGCCGACGTGAACAGGTCGTACGCGCCGGGGACGTTGTCGGGGCTCTGGGGCTCGCGAGCGATGAGCTCGCGGCCCATGCGCATGTACAGCTCGAACACCCGGCCCTCGATATAGTCAGCGCGATAGCTGACGTTCAGCTCGCGCAGCTGCTCGTACTTGAGGAGGGCCTCGCTGTACATCCCGGCATGATAGTCGGCCTCGGCCTCGGCAAAGAGGCGATCCAGCTCTTGTTGGCGGCGAATGGCGCTGATGCGCAGGCTTACGTCGCGAAAGCGCGGCTGCCGCACCGAGATCTCGGTGAACAACTCTAGCGCGCTGGCATGTTCGCCGGCCTCTTGCAGGGCCACCGCCTGCACATAGATCTCTTCGAGCTCGCGCTGCGCGGCAATCTGCGCCAGGACGCGCTCGGCCGTCGCGTTGTCGGGCTCCTCCACCAGCAGGGCGGTGCAACGGTCTTGGGCCTTGTCCAGATCGCCGCCCTCGAAAAAGGCGGCACACTCGCGCTCGAGCTGGTTCCGCTGACGGTCTGAGCCTGGGCGAGGGTCGGGGCGATCTGCTTGTCGAGGAACTGGTACCCCATGTAGGCGAAGGCGCCCACCACGGCCACGAGCAGCAGCCGCACGATGATGGGCCGCCAGGCGATGGCGGTGCGCCGGGGCCGCACCCGGGCGCGCTGATCCTGCTGGGCGCGAAAGCGGGCGTCCTCCAGGGCGCGCTTGACGGTGGCGTCCTCGGGATAGTCCTGCAGCAGCGCCTCAAAGGCCTGAATCGCCTCTTGCCAGCGCCCCGCTTGCAGGTGGGCCATCGCCTGATCGAATCGTGCGTCTTGGCGGAGCGGGTCTCGCCCCTCAGCATCTGCCATACGTGTTGTCGCTCCATGCGAATCGTTGGTCGGAATTGTGCGGCGGCGACGCCGTGGCTAGCTAGCCGCCCATGCTGGCAAAGAAATCGAGGAATCGCGGCACCATCGGCCCCAGGATGACGATGAACAGTGCCGGGAAGATGAAAAAGACCAACGGAAAGGTCATCTTGACGCCCGCCTGGCGCGCGAGCTCCTCGGCGTGTTGGCGGCGCTTGGTGCGCATCGACGCCGCCTGCGAGTGGAGCACCTCGGCGATGCTCACACCGAGCTCGGTGGACTGGATGAGCACGGCCACAAAGGTGGCCAGGTCGGGCACGCCGGTGCGCTCCACCATGCGGCGCAGGGCATCCTCGCGTGCCGTGCCCACGCGCATCTCGGCGACGGCGCGGCGGAACTCGTGGGTGAGGGCGTTGTCCCAGCGCTCGCCCACCCGCAGCATGGCCGACTCGAAGGCCAACCCCGCCTCGACGCCGATGGTGAGCATGTCCAGCGCGTCGGGCAGGGCGCGGGCCACTTCGTGCTTGCGCCGGCGGATGCGCGACTTGAGCCAGAACCGCGGCAACATCAGCCCGATGGCGGCGGCGATGCCGGTGTTGCGCAGCACCAAGGCGCCCGGTTGGCCACGCCCCAACAGGAAAAAGTACCCCCCCGCCAGTACCACGATGGACAGGATGCGTAGCCCGAAAAAGTCGAGGGCCGTCAGCCCGAAGGGATGCCCGGCCTGGAGCAAGTCGCGCTGGGTGACCTCGACGTTGCGTTGCGGCGTGAGCCTGCCCAGGAGGCGCAGCAGGCCACGGAACCCCGGCCCGGCGACCCGCGACAGGAAGGGGCGGCGCAGGTCGTCGTCCTCGACGGCGTCACCCCGCTCCAGGTAATCGTCCAATCGGTCGCTGACCTCGCGCCGCGGCGCGGCCGGCGCCACGGCGAGCCACGTGCACAGCGCCGCCACGCCCACGAGCACCGCCACGGTGAGCGGCGACCAGAGAAGGCTGCTACTGGAGAGAAGGGTTTCACCCATGCCGCCTATACCTCGATATCCACGATACGTCGGATGATGAGGAACCCGGCGACCTGCATGACGATGCCGATGGCCGGCACCAGCCGGATCCAGCCCGGCTCGAACAGCTCCTTCATATAGCCCGGGTTCACGATGTTGAGCATGATCGCCAGGGCGATGGGCAGCCCGGCGAGGATATAGCCCGTCAAGCGCTGTTGGGCGGTGAGCACGCGTACCTCACGCTGCATGCGGATGCGGTCGCGCACCGTGTCAGAGATGATGTCCAGCGTCTGGGCGAGGTTGCCGCCCATCTCGTACTGCACGGCGATGGCGGTCACCACGAGGTCCGCATCGTCCGAGTCGACGCGTTCGGCCATGTCGGCCAGGGCGCGCTGCACCGGCAACCCGAGGCTCACGGCGCGCATCACGCGGGCGAACTCGACGGAGGCCGGTGGCGGCACCTGATCCACCAGCATCTCGATCGCCTGGGTGAGGCCATGCCCCGCCCGCAGGGCGCCGACGAGCAGGGTGAGCACGTCGGGCAGCTGCTCGGTGAAGGCGCGGCGCCGCTTGTTCCGGCGGTTGTTCAGATACAGGAGGGGCAGGTACGCCAGGGCGGCGCCGACGGCGAGCCCCACGAGGGGGCCGCTGCGCAGCGCGGCCAGCAAAAAGCCGATGGCCCCCAGCCCCAGCATGATGAGAGCGAACTCGGCCGCCGTGAGGGGCAGGTCGGCGCTGGCGAGGGCCGCGGCAAGCCGTGGCCCAAAGCTGAGGCGCGCGAGGAGGCGGTTGGTGCGCGCCAAGCGCGGGCGGGCGGCCACATCGGCGGGCGCCAAGGCCGCATCGCTGACGCCGTACTGCTGCAGGCGCTCGTCCACCGGGTCATGGCCGGAGGCACCGACCATGCGCCACAGGCCGACGAAGACGATAAACACTGCCAGCGCCAGCATCGCCGCAACGAGTAACGGGCCGCCCATGCCGTCCCCTCCCCCTACTTGCCGCGCCGGTAAAAAATGAGGCCGACGATGGCCGACGCCAGTCCGAGAAGCAGGCCGGTGGTGCCAAACTCGGAGACCAGGCCGATGACGATCAGCAGAACGGCCAGCACGAACAACACGATGCTCACGATGCGTCGGTTCGATGCGCTGCGTTCCATGGTGTGCTCCTCTACGTGCGTGGTTGCGAATCCCTCGGAACGATGCCTACCGATCCCTATCGGCCGCCAGAGCGTGTACTTTCAGCCGGTTACCGGTGACCCTCTCTAATCCATAGAATCAGCGTCAGCTGCCGCTCGAGGTGGACGCCGACCGCCGCGGGCTGAACAGCCTTCCCAGGATGCCGCTCGGCTCGGTCGCCTCGGTGGCAGGCTCGCGCAGGGCGCGGTGGATGCTCTCGCCGAGGCCGCGGTAGGCCTTGCCCACGGCAGAACGGGGATGGCTGACGAGCACCGGCACGCCGCGGTTGACGCTATGGGTCACCAGCGCCTGGTCGTCGGGCACGGTGTGGCGCAGGGTCACCCGCAGGCGGTCCTCGATGTCGCGCACCGACACGCCGCCGCCCATCCCCTCGCGGTTGAGCACCGGCCAGATCGTGGCGGCGGGATAGCCACGGGCGTGGAGCTGGTCGAGCATGTGGCGCGTGTTGCGCAGCCCCACCATCTCGGGCAGCACCGACATGACGATGAGGTCGGCGGTATCGAGAAAGCCAAAGGCGGTTTCGTCCAACGGCAGACCGAGATCGACGACCACCCAACGGAACATGCGCTTGAGCACCACGAGAATCTGCTGCACCTGGGGCAGGGTGATGGGCGCCTCGAGCTCGCCCGGGGGCGGCGCCAGGAGCACCTGCAGGCCGGTGGCGTGGCGCGCCAGCACCCCCGATACCAGCGCCTCGTCGAGGCGCGTCAGACGCGGCAAGAGGTGGCCGATGTCCCGCCCCGTGGGAAGGTTGAGGGCCACGTCGACGGCGGGCGAGGCATAATCCGCATCGACGAGCACCACCGGCTCGTGGGTCGCCTCGAGGAGGGCGAGGGCGGTGTTGATGGCCAGGGTGGTGCGGCCCGTGCCCCCCTTGGGGGCGCAAAAGGCGATGACGTCGCCCTGCTGATAGGCCTCGCCGGGCGCATCGCCGGTGCCGCGGACCGTGCCGAGCACCTGGCGCAGCGCCGCCACCAGCTCTTCTGCCTGGAGGGGCTTGGTGACGAACGCCCGCGCGCCGGCGAGCACCGCCTGGCTGGCGCGGGCGATGGCGTCCCACTCGACGAGGGCGATGATGGCCGCCGCCGGCAGCCGCGGCGCCAGCGTCTTGATGAGCGAGATGGCGTTGGCGCCGTCCAGCTCGCTGTCGACGAGGATGACCTGGGGCACCAGGTCCTGAGCGCGCGATAGCGCCAGCTCGGACTGGGCCACCCAGTAGAGGCGCTGGTCGCCCGGCCAGCGATTGAGCGCCTCGCCCACCTCGTCGCGGGAGGCCTCACGCGCACTGATCAGCAGCAAGCGGAGCGTCTGTCCCGATCCTATCGTATCCAACGAACCCTCCACAGGGTGGTGAAAAGCAATCACCGATATACAGACGAGATGAACGCTACTGCAGAGGACGTCGAGACACCACACATCATAACCGATAATTCACTGGGAGTACAGTTGTAACTCCCGTCCTCTGCGTGACTGGCGCTCGCGCCGGTGCCTCGTGCTAGCGACCGGCCTCGATCGGTATCCGGTAGCGATTGAGGACGTAATCCACGTCCACCGGGTCGACCTCGAAGGGACGGTCGACACCAGGGGCGCGCAGCACGATATCGACGACGCCGCCGGCATCCTTGACGTACTTGAGCACCAATGCGTCCTGCGGTGAGATGGTGAGCAGCAACGCCTGCGGCGCGCCGTCGGTGGCGTCGGTCCCCGGGGAGGTGACGACGGCGGCGATGGGCACGTTCTGCAACAGGTTAAAGGTGAACTGCTCTTCCTCTTCCTGGCCGGCCTCACCGCCGAGCGCCGTGACGATGCCGGCGCGGCTGGTGGGCAGGTCGAGGGAGAAGAGGAGGTCCACCTGATCGCCGGCCTTGAGGACCCGCGACTGGCTCATCAGGTCGTTGGCGGGAAAGGCCATGAGGACCTGATCTTCGGCGACGACCAAGGCGTAGCGGCCGTCACCGGCAACGGTGTTCGGGTCGACGAGGCGCTGGGCGAGGAGCACCTCCCCCGGGTAGAGGTCCACCAGGGTGATCTTGCCCAGGGCGTCCTCGATGGCGGCCACGGCCCCCTCGGGCACCGCCTCCACGGGGACCTCTTTGGTCGCCAGATCGTCCACGCTCACGGCGGTGCGCACCGCCACGGCGCGGGCGGCCACCACCACCTGCACGGTGGGGCCGGCGACGCCCTGTGCCGCCTCAGACGCTTGCTGAGTGGCCGTGGCGCGGGAGAGGGTGACGAATGCCACGACGCCGGCCAGGAGGGCCACCACCAGGCCGGCGGTCAACCAGAGGCATCCCCGTAATCGTCCCATGGAGCCTTCCTTATTCGATGATCATAGAAGAGGTGGTGGCGAGAGGGATCGTCGTGTCGATCCCCAGGAAGCCACCTGTCATCAGCTCGTGCTCGTACCGAACGGTCACTACGCACACATCCGGGTGGCTGTCATCGACCTCCACCACCGGCGTTGGCACCAGGCCCCAATGAGGCGCGCGGCGCCAGCCTGGACGGCGCCGTCGTCACACTGGGTCACGATGCCGGCCTGAGCCCCCTCGCGCGCGGCGTTGGATACCGTGTTGTAGCGCCAGATGACAACCTCGAACTCGATGATGCCAAAGAGGAGGGCCAAGAGGAGCGGCAGGAGAAGGGCCATCTCGACGAGATCCTGCCCGTGGCGATCGTCAATCCGACGCATCGCACCCTCCTACCGGCCGGTTCATGACGTGTTGTGCGAGCGGCCTGCCGTCCGTACGCGCTCATCCTCTGTAAGAGGTACCACCTGCGGGCGCCGGCTGCTGCCCTACCCATCGCTCCTGCGTGGCGCCGTTCGTGCTGGAACCACGCCGTCTCCTGCGGCACGGGTCTGGTTACGAGATCAACGCGGAGATCGCTGTGCTCAGCTCTGTCCACCACGTGCCCACCAGATCCCCAAAGACCTGGACGCTGGCACCAACCGCGACGGCAACCAGCGCCGCAAGAAGCGCATACTCTGCGAGGTCCTGTCCACAGTCGTCGCCGATGGCGCGGGAAAGCCGTGCAAGGACCAGCGGTAGGAGCTGATCGAAAATGCCATGCTCCGAGGGGTCCAACGGACCCCTCGGAGACCAACACCGGCAATGCGTACTCTCTACGCGGTAGCTCATGGTTGCGATTACGGCGTGACGAAGCCGTCCAGCTCTCCTGCCACGTTGTTGAACAGATCCATAATAGATTCACCTGCTGTCGTGACACCAATGACGGCGACGAGCGCGATGAACGCGACGAGCAACGCGTACTCGATGAGGTCCTGGCCGTCCTCACGCACGAACAGGTTGCGGATGCGAAGGTACAGAGCCAACATGGTGTGTTCCTCCTGGGCGTTGTGCCCCACTGAATGGTAAACCGATCGCTGTGCCAAACGATGGCGCTCGACGCCCGGTGCGTCGGGCGGCCCGTAACCCAGAATGGTGTTACCCCTGACCCACCTCCCCTGGGCCCGCTGTGGTGGTGCCGTCGCGCCGGACCCCCTCGCTCTGGCAACCGAACTGCCCCCATGGTACATCGACAAGGAAACAACCAGGTGAACGGTTCGTATCTTTCTTATTGATAAGTGACGTAGTGGGTGTACCGTTCGCCCGTCTCGGCATGGTATGGAGGGTCAGGCGGGGGTGTGGCGATGGCAACGGATCGATGCCCCTGGCCCTGCGGTATGCATGCCGCGGCGAGAATGCCGCGGCGAGAACGCCGTGGCGTCAACCCTGCCGCGATGAGCAGTGCCACGGAGGAGAGGGCACTCGGCTGGTAGGGGTGATGATGGGGCGTCGCAGAACCTTCGACGTCACTGCTCATGCGTCCCCGCAATTATAGGGCGGCTAGGTATATTTGAGGTTACGAGATGGTTGATGTTCGGTGTGAACGTCGACGGGGGGTGGGTAGACGCAAAAAAAAGGCGGCCCCATGGGGGCCGCCCTGATGCCGTTGGTGGACGCCGCGGACGGAAGTTGCGATCCGCCATGCGGATCGTCGCGCGAAGAGAGCCAAGCCGACCTACGCCGTCTTGCGCACCAGGGTCTCGCGGGTCTCTTCGTTCACCTGCTGATAGTGCGAGAACTGCATGGTGAAGGTGCCGCGGCCCTGGGTGGCGGAGCGCAGGGTGGTGGCATAGCCGAACATGCGCGCCAAGGGTACGTGCGCAGTAATGCTCTGGGCGCCGCTCGAGTGCGGCTCGATGCCCGTGACGGTGCCGGCACGCGAGGCCAGGTCACCGATGACGTCGCCGGTGTACTCCTGCGGCGCGACCACCTCGACGCGCATGACGGGCTCGAGGAGCACCGGCCCACCGCGCAGCACGCCCTCACGCAGGGCCAGGCTGCCCGCCGTGTAAAAGGCGCGCTCAGAAGAATCCACCTCGTGGTATCTGCCGTCCACCAGCGTGGCCTTGATGTCCACCACCGGCTGCTTGGCGAGGGGGCCCTGGGCCAGCGCGTCGCGGATGCCGGCCTCTACCGCCGGGATGTACTCCTTGGGCACGGCACCGCCCACGATGCGGTTCTCGAACGCGAACCCGGTTCCCGGGGGCAGCGGCTCAAAGAGCACGTTGACCACGGCGAACTGGCCGCGGCCGCCGGTTTGCTTCACCAGGCGCCCCTCGATCTCCACCGGGCGGGTGATGGTCTCGCAGTAGGCCACCTGGGGCGCGCCGACCTCGACATCCACCCGGAACTCGCGGCGCAGGCGGTCGACGACCACGTCCAGGTGCAGCTCGCCCATGCCCGCGAGGGTCGTCTCGCCGGTGCGCTCGTCCTTGCGCAGGTGGAGGGTTGGGTCCTCCTCGATCAGGCGCTGCAGCGCGGCGTCGAGCTTGTCCTGGTCCTTCGTGGAGGCGGGCGTCACGGAAATCTCGATGACGGGCGCCGGGAACGAGATCTCTTCGAGCACGACCGGCCGGTCAACGGCCGAGACGGTCTGGCCGGTGGCAGCGGACTTGAACCCCAGGATCGCGCCGATGTCGCCGGCGCGGATCTCTTCGACTTCTTCGCGGTGGTCGGCGTGCATACGCACCAACCGACCGACGCGCTCGGTCTTGCAGGCCACGGGGTTGAGCACCGTCTCACCGCGGCGCAGGACGCCCGAGTAGACGCGCACGAACGACAGCTTGCCGACGTAGGGATCGGTGGTGATCTTGAAGATCAACCCCGCCAGCGGCGCCGTCACGTCGGGCTCGCAGACCACGGGCTCTTCGTCGATGGGGTCACGCCCGACCATCGGCGGGACCTCGAGCGGCGAGGGCAGGTAGGCGATGATGGCGTCCAACAGCGGCTGGATGCCCAGGTTGCGCAGCGCCGAGCCGCAGAGCACGGGCACGGCCTGGCCAGCGACGGTAACGCGACGCAGCCCGTCGTACAGATCGTCAGCGGTCAGCTCTTCGCCCTCGAGATAGATGACGGCGATTTCGTCGTCGGCGTCGGCCAGTGCCTCGATCATCGCCTCGCGGCGGCGCTCGGCCTCTTCGCGCAGGGCATCGGGAATCTCGGCCGTCGCCGGGCCCTGGCCGTCGGTGGTGCCGTCGGCGTCAAACGAGACAAAGCGCATGGTCACCAAATCCACCACGCCGCGGAGGTCCGCCTCACGGCCCACGGGCATTTGTACCACCACGGGATGAGCGCCCAGGCGCTTGCGGATCATGCCCACGGTGCGATCGAGATCGGCGCCGGTGCGGTCCATCTTGTTGACAAAGGCGATCCGCGGCACGTTGTAGCGATCCGCCTGGTGCCAGACCGTTTCGGACTGGGGCTCGACCCCGGCGACGCCATCGAACACGACGACTCCGCCGTCGAGGACGCGCAGCGAGCGCTGCACCTCGGCGGTAAAGTCGATGTGGCCGGGGGTGTCGATGATGCTGATCTGGTGGCCGGCCCACTCGCAGGTAATGGCGGCGGACTGGATGGTAATCGCCCGCTCGCGCTCCTGATCCATAAAGTCGGTCACCGTGCTGCCCTCATCCACGTTCCCTAGGCGGTAGGTGAGCCCGGTGTGGAAGAGGATGCGCTCGGTGGTCGTCGTCTTGCCGGCATCGATGTGGGCGATGACGCCGATATTGCGTAGCTTTTGCAGCCTTTCCTTGTTTCTATCCATGCTACTCTCCACGGTCCAAACGGCGGGACCTTCCCACCGGTTTCCTCGCGTGTATGCAGCCCCGTGCACGCCTGTGCGGGGCAACAGAAAGGGCGGTTGCAGTTCGAGATGAGCGACAGAACCTCGCTCACTCGATCGGAACCGCCCACCCAGACTCGTTGTGAGCCACTCTCGCGCTGCTGTGCGAGAGGATTCCTTTGGACAGCCCCCCTCGGGTTCCCGAAGCGGGAGCGCGTAACAGCTTATCATAGCATAGTTTGGTGCGGCGGGCAAATGGAGGGTGGAGCTGTGCCGGGGGCTGGGGCGCGAGCGCGAGAGGATGCGTATTGGGCATCAGGGTCCCTCGCTACGCTCGGGACGACAGCGGGGCGTGCGGGGTAGCCTCGGGCAATGCGCTGCGCTTCCCCTCTCCCCGCGAGCGGGGAGAGGGAGCAGTATCGGCGAGGGGGGTGCCGTTGGGGGCGGCCCTACACTTCTTGCGCGACCTCTATGCCCGCTCTGGCGACACGCCTGCGAAACGGCGTCGTGGCGGAGCTGAGCCGCGAGACGATGTCGCACAGCCGCTCGGTGGCGCGATGGAGGGCCTCCATATCCTCGCTCATGGGGTCGCCGGGTTCGGCGTCCAAGAGCATCAGCTCGGTGATGCCAGACATGACGGTGAGTGGCTGGTTCATGTCATGAGCGGCCGAGGCGGCCAAGGCGACGACCTCGCGCAGCGCGGCCGCCTCATTGAGGGTGGCGCGCAGGGCGTGGTTCTCGCGGATCAGGCGTCGTCGCTCGAGGCCGCGAGCGATGGCCAGGTCCAGCGCCGCGGCGGAGGCATCATGCGAGGGCGCCGGGGCGCCGTCATCGGGGAGGAGGAGCGCATCGTCGGCGCCCTGGCGGAGGGCGTCAGCCAGCGCGGGGCGGCTTCCCGGAGGTGCCAGCAGGATGAGGCAGCTCTCCGGGCAGGCCTCACGGAGCTGGCGGATGCAGTCGGTTTGTGCCTCGAGCGCGTCTGCGCCGAATAGGATGACATCGTACGCGGCGCCGTCGGTCGGTAGCGCTGCCGAGCCAGTGGGGTTGACGGTGATGCGGTAGCCGGCGGTTGTCAGGGCGGCATGGATGCGCTCTCGCCGCTGCTGGCATCGGTCGGCTAGCAGGACTGTGATGGGTTGGCTCTCAGGCATGGCTCTCCTTGTGGGGGGGGCCGCCGCACATCGTGAACGGAGCGGCACGGATGTGCGACGCACGATGAGAATGTGGCCGCCTGGTGCTGCATCGACAACCACGGCTATCCTGATGGTGCTGCACCGCCTGCTCGGGGCTGGGGTCTCAGCCCGGGCACGCCGGCCCTCGCTCCAGCGAACGCGGGCGCTCTTGAGCGAGGGGGAGGTGCAGGCGAGCGCTCCTCCGGATCGTACGTTAGCGGTATGCGCCCGCAGAGTGTCGCATACTCGCTATTATGCCAGGGAGTTGCGCCCGTGTCCAGAACTCTATTGTAGCTTTGTTGCCGCATTGCGCAACGATGCCGCCGTCGGGCAGGGCCGTCACGGCCTGCGGGCACGTTTGCGCGCGCCGCGCCTCTGGTGTAAGCTGGACGGAGCATTCATGGAGTATACGGCATGCTCCGATGTGGGCTCTCCTTTATCCGCTACGTCTATTCTGGCCGGTCGTGACCAGCCTCTCCGGATCGGGTCACGGCCGGCGGCCCCTGCCTTGGGGGTTCGAGATCCGCACTCTTGACCAATTGTCGCCATTGCCCCTCATGATGCCGCCTCGCTACGCTGCGTGGCGTCGGGCGTTGTGCGTCGGCGGGGATGGCTGAGCAGAGAGAGGATCGCACGAATGGTACGCACGGATATTGCCTTTGACGAGCAGATTGCCCTACTGATGCGCGGCGTGTCCTTTGGCGATGAGGCCCTCGCTGCTGCGATGGAGGCCGAGCTGCGCGAGCGGTTGGCCGAGTCCCATGCGACGGGCAAGCCGCTACGGGTCTACCTGGGGGTGGACCCCACCTCGACGGACCTGCACCTGGGGCATACGGTGCCCCTGCGCAAGCTGCGCCAGTTCCAGGATCTGGGGCACGACGTGGTGTTCCTCATCGGATCGTTCACCGCGCTGGTGGGCGATCCCTCCGACAAGGACAAGGCGCGGCCGCGGCTCACACCGGAGCAGGTGCGCGAGCACGCGCAGACGTACGTCGACCAGGTGGCGCGCATCCTGGACCCCGAACGGACCGAGATCGCCTATAACGACCGCTGGCTGGCGCCGCTGTCGTTCGCCGACGTGATCGAGCTGGCCAGCAACTTTACGGTGCAGCAGTTCCTCACGAGGGACAACTTCTCTGAGCGGTTCGCCAAGGGTGACCCCATCTGGCTCCACGAGTTCATGTATGCGCTGATGCAAGCCTATGACGCCGTCATGCTGCGCACCGATGTGCAGGTGGGGGGCACCGAGCAGCTGTTCAACCTCATGGCCGGGCGCAAGCTCATGGAGGCGAGGGGCATGCGGCCCCAGGTGTGCCTGACGCTGCCCATCCTCGCGGGCACCGACGGCCACATGCGCATGAGCAAATCAACCGGCAACGCCATCGGCATCGCCGAGCGGCCCGAGGAGCAGTTCGGCAAGGTGATGTCCATGCCTGACGAGGCGATGCGCAACGTGGCCGAGCTGGTGACGCGCTGGACGCCGGCCGAGATCGAGGCGTTGTTCAGCGCGATCGCGTCGGGGGCGCTCCACCCGCGGGATGCCAAGATGCGCCTGGCGTTCGAGATCGTCGACATTTTCCACGGCACAGAGGCGGCGGAGCAGGCGCAGGAGCACTTTGCCACCGTGTTCCAGCAGCGCGCCCTGCCGCCCGAGATCCCTGCTCTGGCTCTCAAGGGGCCAACGCCGCTGGTGGAGGCTATCGTGCAGGCGGGCATGGCGGGCAGCAAGAGCCAGGCGCGCCGGTTAGTGACGCAGGGCGGCGTACGCCTCGATGGCCAGCCGGTCGATGACGTGGACACCGTGGTGGAGGCGCGAGGGCAGATCCTGCAGGTGGGGCGTCGACGCTATGCGCGGCTGGAGCCGGCGGACTGAGGAACGCGTTGGAGAGGATAGAACGAATACGAGGGCGTCTCCCTGGCGGGAGGCGCCCTCGTCTTTGGTGCGAGAGTGCAGTGGTACGCTAGCTGGACGCCGCCCGCCCGAGGCGGCGCACCGTGTGTTCGCTCTCGCTGATGGGCTCGAGGCGCGTCTGGACCTCATTCAGGTGGCGGTAGAGGCCATTCTGCGCCATGAGCTGCTGGTGCGTGCCCATCTCGACAATGCGTCGGCCCTCGAGCACGACGATCATTTCCGCCTTGCGAATCGTCGAGAGGCGGTGGGCGATAATGATGGTCGTGCGGCCCACCATCAGGCGCTCGAGCGCCTCCTGGATGAGTAGCTCGGTCTCGGTGTCGACGGAAGACGTGGCTTCGTCCAGGATGAGGATAGGGGCATCCTTGAGCACGGCGCGGGCGATGGAAAGCCGCTGCTTCTGCCCGCCGGAGAGCTTGACGCCACGCTCGCCGATCATGGTGTCGTAACCGTCAGGAAGGTCGACGATGAACCCGTGGGCGTTGGCCACCTTGGCTGCGGCGATCATCTCGGCCTCGGTCGCGCCGGGGCGCCCAAAGAGAATGTTCTCGCGCACGGTGCCGTGGAAGAGGAACACGTCTTGCAGCACGATGGCGACCTGCTGGCGCAGGCTTTCGAGCTGCAGCGTGCGGATGTCCATGCCATCCAGCTCGATGCACCCCTCACAGACGTCATAAAAGCGCGGGATCAGGCTGGCCAGCGTCGTCTTGCCCACGCCGGTTGGGCCCACCAGGGCCACGACCGAGTTGGCCGGGATGTGCAGATTGATGTCTTCGAGCACCGGCTCGCCTTCCAGGTAGTGAAAGCCGACGCCGCGAAAGGTGATCTCGCCCTTGGCGCGGCTCTTGAGGGCCATCGCGCCTTCCTGATCGGCGATTTCGGGTTGCTCGTCCAGCAGCTCGGCGACGCGATCCGCGCCAGCGAGGGATTCCTGGAGCTGCTCCCAGACGGCGCTCAGGTTGCGCACCGGCTGGTAAAAGATGTCGAGGTAGAGAAAAAACGCTACCAGGTCGGCGATGGGCAGCACCTGCTGGAAGGCGAGGCGCCCGCCGAAATAGATGACGATGATCGTGCCGAGGGATGAGGCAAACTCGACAAAGGGGTCAAAGGTCGCCATGAGGCGCAGTGCCCGCAGCATCGAATCTCGGTAGCGATCGATGTGCTCGCTGACGCGGATCGCCTCGTTCTCTTCGCGCGTGAACGCCTTGATCTCGCGGATGCCCGAGATGTTGTCGGCGAGGGTGGCGTTGAGGTTGGCGAGCTCGGCCTGGCGCGCGCGAAAAGCGGGCCGCACATAGCGGGCGAACCCACGCATCGCCAGCACGATCAGTGGCATCGGCACGAGGGTGATCAGGGTGAGGCGCCAGTTCATGCTTAGGAGCACCGTCGAGACACCGATGAGCATCAGCACATTGACCATCACCCCGGGGACGGCGTGCGCAATGAGACGCTCGAACATGTCCGTGTCATTGATGGCGCGGGACATGAGCTCGCCGGTCTGCTTGTCCTCATAGAAGCGCAGCGACATCCCCTGGAGGTGCTCATAGATGCGGCGCCGTACGTCGGCGACGACGTTCCACCCGGCGACGTGAGCCATATAGCTGCTGAGGAAGCGCAGCACGGCGCGTCCGGCATACACGGCCAGAATGACAAGTGCTAGGCGCAGCACGAACTGCATGGTGCCCTGATCCCAAACCCCCGACTCGACGGCGGCCACGAGCTGGCGGATGATGGCGGGGGCCACGAGCTGGACACCCACGAGGCCGATCATGGCCAGGATGGCGACGACCATAGGGACCATGTAGCGTCGGGTGTAGCCAAGCACGAATAGCAGTGTTTTCACAGGCTCTTCACTCTCTCATGGATGCAGGACGGGACATTGCAGGGCGCTGGGAGAGCGCGCCGTTCCGGGGCGCGCCCGTGATGCCGTCCTGGTGATCCTCGGCGATCCTATGGAAGGGGATGCCCGTCATCGATGTGGGAGAGGCCAGCGCGCACAATTCGTCATTATAGCCGCCCCGGCGCCGCATCGCAAGCGCCCCTTAGGTGCAGCCATAGTGCTCTGCGATACGGCCTGTGGCGATGAGTACGGCGTCGACGGCCACGACCGCCGACACGAGGACGTTGAGCAGCGTCTGAGGAGCGATGTGCCGACTGCCCACCGTGAGACAGGGGAGGTCGTCGATGAGGCGACCGATGGTGACGGACATGGCCCACATGTAGGGCACGAACAGCGCCAGGATGAGGCGCGGCGCCGGTGAGATGGGCACCCACCAGGCGTACGACAAAAAGTAACCGACGAGCACGACGACCCAGTAGATGGGCACCCAGCGGTAATGCGCCAGGTGTCGCCGCAGGGCATTGCGCCGGCGCACGGCCAGGCCGAGCCCGAGCACTCCTGCGCCCACGGCATACTTGAGGTAGCCATACGAGTTAATGCGATCGCGCAGCACAACCCCGATGCCGTAAAGCTCGCGACGCGCAATGTCGCCCAGCGAGTGCTCTTGGAGGTAGCGGATGGGGCTCGGTATGTCTTCCTCCGGTAGGGTGGGCCAGCCTTGGCGATCGCCGTGGGCGCGGGTCCCCTGTTTGACCTCCTCCCACGAGTCGTACCACATGTAGAACGTGGTGTTCACGTTATAGAAAAAGCGCCCGTACTGCTGCTTGCTGTGGATGAGATAGGGCGACATCAGCAGCAAAAAGGTGCACAGAGACAGCCCGGCAGCGGCGATGGCGGGCTGGCGCAGGATCACGCGCAGCCACGCTGCCGGTGAGCTGGACTGACCGCGGAGCTCACAGACGGCGCTGAGCAGTGCGATACCGAGGAACAGGGCGAGGCCGGGGAGCGCGGAAGCCTTGGTGTACTGGGCCAGGGCCATGACAATGCCCGCCATCGCGCCCAGCCAGGGGCGTGGGCGGGCGAGCAGGCGAGAGATCAGCCAGAAACCCGCAAAGCTCAGGGTGTAGTAGAGGAGCTCACCCTGAAAGCAGGGGGCCTTGAACACGAACAGGGTAAATGCCGTGATCGCCAGGAGGTTGGCCGCGCCATGGCCTGACAGCTGCTGCCGAAAGATGGCCAACAGCACGCCGAGAAGGAGGAACGAGAGGCCCACATTGAGCCACCTGCCACGCACAAAGAATGTCTCCTCAGGCATCCCTTCCTCGTACACGACCGTGCTGAGGATGGGAAAGAGCGGCATCCGGTTGCGTTCGCCCACATAGGTATAACCGGATTCGTAGAGTTTGCGCGCATAGCTCATGTAGGCGCTCTGGTCAGAGCGCTTCATATCTGTGTTGACCTGGGTGAGCTGGATCTCGGCGGCGTGCAGGTACAGCCCGAGGGCGCTGAGGATGACGAGGGCCAGGACGAACCAACGGACATACTTCATCGGATCGCTCCATCAGAGGGCAAGAGGTCGATGGGAATGTGTGGCCGGTCGGTGGTTGGATCGCCAGCCCCGGAGGAGGGGGCGCATGGTCCGGCGCCCCCCGTTGCACCAACCCGCACCCCTGGCCTAGCTCATATCTCAAAGAACGCACCCGACGGAGAAACGATGTCGCCCCTCGCTCGGGGCCTTGACGCCCATCGACAAGGTTTCTCGCCACGCTCAGAACGGAACTGTGGCCCTTTTCCACACACTACCTAGGGGGCTGAGAGAAGCGTCGGTAGCTCGCTCGCATCGTTGAGGATGGCCACGGGATCGAGCGCCTCGAGCACCTCCGGCCGGGTAACGCCCGAGCGCACGGCGACAAAGGGCACACCGGCGGATCGCGCCGCCTCACCATCCGCGGTGCTATCGCCCACATAGAGCACGGCGTCGGGGGCGGTGTTGAGGGCGGCGATGGCCGCCAGGATGGCATCGGGCGCTGGCTTGAGGCGGTCGACATCGTCACCGCCTACGATCACCTTAAAGTGGTGGCAGAGACCTTCGCGCCCGAGCACGGCCTGAATGCGGCGCCGGAATTTGGTCGATACGATGCCCAGCACGATGCCGCGCGACGCGAGAGACGCGAAAAGCTGCGGCGCCCATGGGTACAGGGTGGTCTGGTCAGTCATCACCTCGTCGGCACAGGCGATGAACAAGCGCTCGAACGCGTCCGCGAGGTGCGACACGCCGCCGCCCTTGAGGGCGACGAGCGTGCTGGCCAGCGAGAGCCCGATGGTGTCACGGATTCGCGCGGGCGACTCGACCGACAGGCCCAGCGCGGCCAGGGCATGGTTCACGCAGATGATGATGCCGTTGGACGAGTCGGCGAGGGTGTAGTCGAAATCAAAGATGATGGCGCTGGGATTGTGGGTCATTCCATGATCCGAGTCGGTGGTGGCGGGCGCACTCGCAGAGCGGGCAGCGAAAGCAGACGCGAGTATAGGGCTCGGCGAATGCGGTGTCAACCAGCCTGTCGAGGAGGGGCAGGCGCTAGAGACGGCGGAGACGCGTCATATCGAACTGCGCAGTGAGAAAGGTATGGTCGGACGGGCGGGCGGCGAGGCGCTCATCCACGTCGATCCATGCCTTCGTGGCCACTGCGGCAAGGGGAGGCGTCGCCATGATGTGGTCGATACGCCAGCCCGCGTTGTTGGCGACGGGGTTGCGGACACGGTAATCCCAATAGGTGTACTGCTCCGGCTCGTCCGGGTGTAGGCGCCGAAAGACGTCCTCAAATCCCCAGGATACGGTCTGCTGGAACGCAGCGCGCACTTCTGGGTGGTAATCCACGTGGTTGGCGTGACGCTTGGGATCATGGACGTCGATTGGCTCGGGCGCGACATTGAGATCGCCCAGCCAGATGAGGGGTTGCGCCGGGTGATAGTGGCGCTCAAAGAGGCACCGGAGGCGGGCGAACCAGCGGAGCTTGTAGTGAAACACCTCGGAGGTGATCTCGCGCCCCTGGGGGATGTAGGTGTTGACGATGTCGATGCCATGCACGTGCGCCCGCACCAAGCGGTGCCCATCCGGTTCGTCATCGTCATCGAGTCCAAAGGCGACGTCCTCCGGCTCCTCCCGGGAGAGCAGCGCGACGCCGGCATAGCCACCGCTGCCGCGGTACACGACGTGGTAGCCCGCGGCGCGGATGGGCTCGGCGGGAAAGGCCTCGTCAGCACACTTGGTTTCCTGGATGGCGAGCACGTCGGGGTGCACGCGAGCGAGCCAGCGCAGCACCTGTTCGAGGCGCACGCGGATCGAGTTGGCGTTGAATGAGGCGACGGTTAGCGTGTTGGGCATGGGTGGGCATCCGTCCTCGGGCTCTGTAGTGTGTGGAAGAAGGGCCGCAGCGTCGTTCTGAGCGTGGCGAGACACCTTGTCGACGGGCATCAAGGCCCCTCGCTTGCGCTCGGGGCGACATCGTCTCCTCGGCGGGTGCGTCCTCAAAATACGGCCTTTTGCGCGCGGGCCTTGCGCTGCAGGACCTCGCGTGCGGCGGTCACGATGTGGCGGGCCGAGAGGCCGTACTTGTCGATGAGGTCCAGATAGGGACCCGACTCGGCAAAGGTGTCGGCGATGCCCACACGCCGCATGGGCACCGGGGCATGCTCGACCAGCAGCTCGGCAACGGCGCTCCCCAGCCCGCCGTAATAGGTGCTGTTCTCGGCGGTGACGATGGCGCCCGTCTCGTTGGCGGCGGCGAGGATGGCCTCGGCATCCAGTGGCTTGAGGGTGTGGCAATCGATGACGCGTGCGTCGATTCCATCAGCGGCCAGGGCTTCGGCGGCGAGGAGCGCCTGAGCCACCATATCGCGGTTCGCGATGAGGGCTACGTCGACACCCTCGCGCACGGTGACCGCGCGGCCGATCTCGAAGGGATAGTCGTCGCTATAGAGAACCGGTACGGGGTCACGGCTGAGACTGAGATAGACCGGCCCCTCCAAGGCAGCCGCGGCATGGGTGGCCATGTGGGTGGTTGTGCGGTCGGCGGCGGCGATGACGGTCATGTGCGGCAGGGCGCGCATGATGGCGAGGTCCTCCTGCCCCTGATGGGTGACCCCGTCGGGCGCCGCCGTGATGCCACTGTGGCTGGCCGCGATCTTGACGTTGAGACGCGGGTAGCAGATGCTGTTGCGAATCTGGTCGAGGGCGCGCAACGCCGCGAACACCGCATAGGTCGAGACGAAGGGGATCACGCCAGTGGTGGCCATGCCCGCCGCCGCCGCGACCATGTTCTGTTCGGCGATGCCGAGGTTGTACGAGCGGTCAGGAAAGACCTCGGCAAAGTCACAGGTGCGGATCCCCTTGGAGACATCGGCATTGAGGACGACCGCGTCGGGGTTGGCTTGCCCCACGGCGATGATGGCCTCGGCGTAGGAAAAGCGGGTGGCCTGCGTTTCCGCTTCCTGGAACAGCGTGCCGCGGCGCAGCGACGGTTCGATGCCGGGCCGGAGGTAGTGGTAGCGGCTAGCGGACATCGGGCACCTCCCATCCGGCGGCGGCGCGAATCTCGGCGAGGGCCTGAGCCGCCTCAGCATCGTTCGGGGCGCGGCCATGCCACGCCGGCTCATTCTCCATGAAACCAACCCCCTTGCCCTTGATGGTGTGTGCCAGAATGAACGTCGGCTGGGAGGCGGCTGGGTCGATCGCCTCCAGAGCGGCGACGATCTGTGCCATGTCGTGGCCGTCGATTTCGACCACGTTCCAGCCAAAGGCACGCCACTTGTCGGCCACGGGCTCGAGGGGCATGATGCGCTCGACAAAATCATCGTTCTGGATGCGGTTACGGTCCATGATGACCGTCAGCCGACCAAGACGCAGATTGGGCGCCGCCATGGCGGCCTCCCAGATTGAGCCCTCCTGGCTCTCGCCGTCACCGATGACGACCCAGACGCGATAATCCCGCTGGTGCAGGCGGCCGGCGAGGGCCATGCCCAGACCGGCGGAGAGGCCATGGCCGAGCGAGCCGGCCGTGAAATCGATGCCGGGCGTCTTGCGCATATCAGGATGCCCCTGCAGGCAGCTGTTGAGGCAGCGGAGGGTGGTGAGGTGCTCCCTGGGAAGGTAGCCCCTCTCGATGAGGGCGGCGTACCATGCGGGGCAGGCATGTCCCTTGGAGAGGATAAAGCGGTCGCGGTCGGGCCAGTCGGGCCGGTGCGGGTCGATGCGCATGACGCGAAAGTAGAGTGCCGTGATGATATCGGCGACCGAGAGCGACCCGCCCGGATGGCCCTCACCCGCCGCGTGGGTCATGGTAATGATGTCACAGCGGATGCGGGCGGCCATCGCCACGAGGTCGGGAATATTGAGCCGAACGGGCGACGCCCCGGTGGGGACGAAAGCCTGTGGCGCCATGCAATTCTCCTTGGCATCGTGTGGGTTTGGTTAGGGTAACCCTATGTATGCCCCGGCGAGCGGCTCGTGTCAAGCGTCCGTGGTACTCCAGGGGGGTGGGGCGTGCGGAGACAGAACGCGCTGCACCCTGTCGCCCGCCGGCGGGGGTAGCGCCGCCAGGAACCCTGTCGATCCTGGCCTGAGCACTCCGCGGGGAGCGGCACCCGGT
>DUUT01000115.1 GCA_012841405.1 Chloroflexota bacterium | reverse complement strand
GGCAGAGGCCGCCGTGGCGCAGGCGGTGGCGGAGCGGCCACCGCAGGAACCCGCGCGCGAGGAGGCGACCCCCGAGCAGATCGAGGCCCTCGACGTGCAGCCCGAGTCGAATGGGCAGCCCATGATCGCCGTCGAGCCGCCGCGCACCGGCGTCGAGATCGTCGACACCGTCCACCGCAAGGGCGTCGCCTACCACACCATGTGCGACCTGCGCAACGGTAGCAAGGTGCAGAACGTGACCCGGGCCTCGGCGCGGCGGCTGTGGCGCTATGCCATTGCCCTGAAGGAGAAGCACACTTTCCAGGAGGACAAGGTCACCTGGCATGGGGACCTGGGCCTGTGGCACAAGTACCTGCGCGCCGGCCGGCCCCACTATGACCTCGTGCAGCGTGGGGCCAATGGCGACGTGCACGTGTACTATGGCGTGACGGAGGATGGCATCCACGGCCCTTGGAAGGCGGTGGCTGGCCTCGAGTGATACGGGCGCTCTACGGAGTGCTCTTGCATGGCGAGGGGGGCCTTGACGCACGCGACAAGGCCCCTCACGTACGTTCTGCGGCGCTGATGCACCAGCGCTCCGGGCGTCGGCGAGGTGTGGAGCACGTCACGCCTGAATCCCTGCTATCGAGGTACACGTGATCCTGCGCGAATTCACCATGGATGACTATGACGCCGTGTATGCCCTGTGGCGGGATGCCGGGCCCGGCGTGGAACTGCGGCCCTCCGATGAACGCGACGAAGTGGCGAAAAAGCTCGAGCGCGATCCCGACCTCTTTATCGTGGCCGAGGAGGAGGGGTGCGTCGTGGGCGTCATCATGGGCGCCTGGGACGGCCGCCGGGGCTGGCTGCACCACCTGGCCGTGGCGCACCATGCGCGCTGCCGCGGCATCGGCTCGGCTCTCATCACCGAGGTGGAGCGCCGGCTGAGGGCCAAGGGGTGCCTCAAGGTGAACCTGCTCGTTGTCGCCGACAATGAGGTCGCCCGGCGGCTCTACGCCCGCCTGGGGTACGACGATATGGCCGACGTCGTGGCGATGGGCAAGGAGCTCTGATGCGGCCTGCGGCGGCTGCCTCGCTGACCCGGGCGACACTCTCCGGCTGACCCCGCAGCATCGGGCGGCCGGTGTAAGGATGGTATGCGTGTTCGAGATCATCTTCTTGGGAACCTCTGCCTCGGCGCCCTCGGTGGATCGGGGGGTGTCGGCAGCGCTACTCCTCTACCGCGATCAGCGCTTCCTCATCGATTGCGGAGAGGGCACCCAGCGCCAGCTGTTGCGTTCGGGCATCGGCTTTCGCAAGCTCGACAAGGTGCTGCTCACCCATGGCCATCTGGACCACATCCTGGGCCTGGGCGGCATGGTGTCGACCTTTGCGCGCTGGGAATCGATGGACGCCCTGACGATCTATGGCGGTCAGTGGGCGCTGCAGCGCGTTGAGGACCTGATGCACGTCGTGCTGCGTGGCGGAGAAGTCGATATGGACATCGCCTTCGCCTCCATCTCGCCAGGGCCCATCTGGGAGAGCGACAGCATGGTGGTCACGGCGTTTCCCGTCACCCATCGGGGGCCGGGCGTGTACGGGTTTGCCTTTGAGGAGAAGAGCCGCCGCCCGTTTTTGGCAGAGGAGGCCGAGCGCCTCGGCGTGCCCAACGGCCCGGAGCGCCGCTTGCTCGTGCAGGGGCAGCCCATCACGCTGGCCGATGGCACCGTGGTGCACCCCGAGCAGGTCCTGGGGGAGGAGGTGCGCGGCACCAAGTTCGTACACGTGGGAGATGCCGGTCGCACGGATGATCTCGTCGCCCCATGCCGCGATGCCGACGCCCTGGTGATCGAAGCCACCTACACCTCGGACGAGGCCGAGATGGCGGCGCGGTTCGGCCACCTCACGGCGCGTCAGGCGGCCGAGTTGGCGGTCGCCGCCAACGTCCAGCACCTGTTCCTCGTCCACATCTCCCGCCGCCACACGGGGCGTGAGATTCTCCGCGAGGCGCGTGCCGTCTTTGCGAACACGACCGTGCCCCGGGACCTCGATCACTATCGCATCAGCCGCGGGAGTGTGGAGAAGGTGAGAAATACGCATGGACGTTAGGGGATTCTTGACGGCAGCAGAGGAGCGCGGCTGGCTGCGCCACGTCACCGTGACGGTCGATCCCCACCTCGAGCTGGCGCGCGTCGTGCACGCCCTCGGTGAGGAGCCGATGCGCTTTACCTCCGTCAAGGGGTGGGGGGGCGTGGTCGTGGCGGGGCTCTGCTCGCGGCGCCGTCACTTTGCGCTGGCCCTGGGCATCGAGGAGCAGGAGCTGATGCCGGCGCTGCTCGCGGCGCTCCGGGCGCCGAGCGTGCCCCAGGTGGTGGAGGTGGCCCCCTGCCAGGAGGTGGTGATCGCCGGTCCGGATGTTGACCTGGGGCGTCTGCCCCTCGTCACCCACTTTGAGGGCGATGGTGGCCCCTACGTCACCGCCGGGGTGGCCGTGATCAACGACCCCGACTTGGGGCGTAACCTCTCCTATCATCGGCTGATGCGCGTCGGGCGGCGCTGCTTCACGGCGCGTCTCGTGGAGGGGCGCGGCGCGCACCGTGCCTGGCGGGCCGTGGATGGAGACCTGCCCATGGCGGTGTGTATCGGCGCGCCGCTGGCGGTGCAGTTGGCGGCGGCCATGTCGCCTGCGCCCGGCGTTGACGAGATGGCTATCGCCAACGCCCTACACCCCGTGCCCACCGTACGGGCCGTAGGGTCGGACCTCGTCGTGCCCGCCGAGACCGAGATTGTCCTCGAGGGGCGCCTCACCCACGACCTGGGGGATGAGGGACCCTTCGTCGACCTCACCCAGACGCGCGATACCGTGCGCCAGCAGCCCTTTTTCGTGGTGGACCGCATCACCCACCGTAAGGATCCCATCTACCAGGCGTTGCTGCCCGGCGGGGACGAACACCGCCTCCTCATGGGCATGCCGCGTGAGCCGACCATCTATGATGCCGTCAGCCGCGTCTGTGCCTGCCGCGACGTGGTGCTGACGCGCGGCGGGGGGCACTGGCTGCACGCCGTGGTGCGCATCGACAAGCGCTCCCCCGATGATGGCCGCGCCGCCATCATGGCCGCCTTTCAGGGGCACACTTCCCTCAAGCACGTGGTGGTAGTCGATGGAGAGGTGGATGCCGCCGATCCGCACGCCGTCGAGTGGGCCGTGGCCACTCGCTTTCAGGCGGATCGCGACCTCGTCGTGCTCCATGACCAGCCGAGCAGCTCGCTGGACCCCTCGGCGCTGCACGTGCCCGGGGAAAAGGCGCGCACGACCAAGATGGGCCTCGATGCCACCACGCCCTGGGATACGCCCACCGGCCCGTCGCGCCCCGAAGACTATGCGGCGGTCGAGTACGGGGCGGTCGACGTGGCGGACTATCTTGGTGATCGGAGGGAGCCCGATGCGTCTGACGCCTGAGGAGGAGGCCCTGCTGGCGGGCGAGGGGGGCGAGGGCGCCCGCCGCGCCATGCGCATCGTCGTCACGCTGGGCAGCATCTATGACGCCGAACGGCTTCTGCCCGTCGAGAGCGTGCAGGTGGCGGGGGTGAGCTTTCGCAACGTGGGCGAGGCCGGCCTCGAGTTCCTGCGCGATTGGGCCGCTCAGGGCGCCCGCGTCACCGTCCCCGCCACGCTGAACCCGGCGGGCATGGATATGCGCGACTGGCGCCGCATGGGCATCAGCGCCGAGTTTGCCCGCCTGCAGGAGGCGACGGTGCGCGCCTACACTGACATGGGTGTAACGGCGACGTGCACCTGTACCCCCTACCTCGTGGGCAACGTCCCCTCCTTCGGCGCACACCTGGCCTGGAGCGAGTCTTCGGCGGTGTGCTACGCCAACGCGGTGCTGGGGGCGCGCACCAACCGGGAGGGGGGCCCGGGGGCGCTGGCGGCGGCCATCTGCGGCCGCACGGCCGCCTATGGGCTGCACCTCGACGCGGGGCGCGTGCCGACGCATCGCGTGCGGGTGCGCTGCCCCGTGCGCACGCCGGATGATTACGGCGCCCTGGGCTATTGGGTGGGGCGCTGGGTAGGTGGGGGGGTGCCCTACATCGAGGGGCTCGACCTGCCGCCGGTGGGCGCCTCCACGCCGCTGGCTGTATCCGGGGAGGAGGCCGCCGCTGGGGATACGCTCAAGCTCCTGGGCGCCGCGCTCGCCTCGAGTGGCGCCGTGGCCCTCTACCACATCCACGGGGTGACGCCCGAGGCGCGGGCCTTGCCCGACCTGTGCCCGCCGGATGTGGCTGTCATGGATGTCGAGGACCTGGGCCCGGCGCGTCAGGCGCTGAACAGCGACGCCAGCGCGATCGATCTCGTGGTGGTGGGCTGTCCGCACGCCTCGCTGACGGAGGTGCGCCATATCGCGGCCGGCATCCGCGGGAAGCGGCTGCGCGCGGCGTTGTGGGTCACCACGTCGCGGCCCGTGCGCGAGGCGGCCGAGGCGGAGGGGTTGGTGGCGACGATTGAGGAGGCGGGGGGCCTGGTGATCGCCGACAGCTGCGTCGTGATTGCGCCCATGGCTGAGCTGCCCTACCGCACAGTGGCCACGAATTCGGCCAAGATGGCCACCTACGCCTTGGGCCATGCCGGCCTCAAGGCGCGCTTTGGCCCCCTGGAGCAGTGCTTGGACGCCGCCATGAGTGGCCGTTGGCCGGCGTAGGCGACGCGCTGCGGAAAGCGATCCCCCCGTGTCCGATTCCTTGCCGATGGAAGAGAGTGTCACGACGCCATGAGCCACATCCGATACGGCCGAGTCATCGTCGAGGGGCAGGCCAGCGGCCCGGCCCTGGTGAGTGATCGCCCCATCAGCTTTCTCGGCGGTGTGGACCCCGAGACGGGGCGCATCGTCGAGCCGGGACATCCCCTCGAGGGGCGCTCCGTCGCCGGGTGCGTGCTCGTCTTTCCCACGGGCAAGGGGAGCACCGTTGGCTCGTACATCCTCTACCGCCTGGCAAAGGCGAATCTGGCGCCGGCCGCCATCGTGAACGCCGAGAGTGAGCCCATCGTGGCCGTCGGCGCCCTCATTGCCGGCATCCCCATGATCGATCGCGTGGATATCGGCGGGCTACACACGGGCATGCCCCTGGCGGTTCGCGGGAGGGAACTCATCGTTGGCTGAACTCGTCTTCCTCAAGCTGGGCGGCTCGCTCATCACCGACAAGCGCCGGCAAGAGACGGCGCGGCGCGAGGTCATCACGCGCAGCGCGCAAGAGATCGCCGCCGCCCTTGCTGCCACCCCAGGGCTGCGCCTCCTCGTGGGCCACGGGAGTGGATCCTTTGGTCACTTTGCCGCCCACCGCTACCACGTTCGCCAGGGGAACCTGGAGGACTGGCGCGGCTACGCTGAGACGGCCGCCGCCGCGCAGCGGCTCAATCGTCTCGTCACCGATGCCCTGCTCGCTGCGGGAGTGCCCGCCATCTCGGTGCAGCCCTCCGCATCGGCGGAGGCGCACGATGGCGTGCTGCAGACCATGGCGGTGACGCCCATTCGCACGCTGCTCGATCGGGGCGTCGTCCCCCTGATCTATGGGGACGTGGCCCTGGACGACGTACGGGGGTGTACCATCATCTCCACCGAGCAGATCATGGCGCTCCTGGTCGCGGCGTTGCGGCCGCGACGCATCATCATGGCGGGGGAGGTGGAGGGGGTCTATACGGCCGATCCCCAGCGCACCCCAACGGCGGAACGCATCCCGGCCATCGGGCCGCATAACTATGCCCAGGTGGAGGCACTGCTGACGACGGCGTTCGGCGTGGACGTCACCGGCGGGATGCTGGACAAGGTGCGCACGCTGTATGGCCTCGTCACCCAGCATCGCGGCCTGTCGGCGCGGATCATCAGCGGCCGCCCGCCTGGGGCCATCGAGCGGGCGCTCCGCGATCCCTCGGCGCCGCTGGGCACCCTCATCTCGGGTGACGGCGCGGCAGCGTCGCCGGCGGTGGGCGGGCGCTAGGCCGTGTATCACAAACGCACCCGACGTCGAAACGATGTCGCCCCGAGCGTCCGCGAGGGGCCGTGACACCCATCGCCAAGGTTTCGCGCCACGCTCAGAACGACGCAGTGGCCTTTTTTCCAGACACTACCTAGCCGCGAGGTTGCGCTACCGTTATGGACAGCGCGGCTGTCGAGCCGTATAATGGGGTAGTGGTGGGCCTCGACCCGGCGGATGTGTACGCCGGTGCGCTCTATAGGAACGATAACGAATGGGTTTGATATCGTTTGTTGCAGTGTTTGGCTTGCTGGTGCTCGCCCACGAGTTGGGGCACTTTGTCGTGGCCAAACTGGCGGGCGTCAAGGTGGACGAGTTCGGCTTTGGCTTTCCGCCGCGGCTGGTGACACTGGGCACCTGGCGCGGCACCAACATCACCATCAATGCCATCCCCATCGGTGGGTTCGTGCGCATGTCGGAGGACGACCCCAGCGTGGAGGGCAGCCTGGCCCGGAAGGGGCGCGCGACGCGGGCATTGGTGTTCGTCTCGGGCGCGCTGATGAACGTCGTGCTGGCGGCGGTGCTGTTCACCATCACCTTTATGCTGGGCACGCTGGTGCCCGTGGCGGACGCCCCCGGGGCCGGGGTCTACTTGGTCGCTCCCGGCTCGCCGGCCGAGATGGCGGGTCTGCGGCCCGGCGATACGATCCTGAGCATCGATGGTCAGCCGGTGGATGATGTCGAGCGGGCGATCGAGCTGACGCAGGACAATCTGGGCCGAGCGATCGCTATCACCGTCGAACGTGACGGCCAGGTACTGCCGACGATGACGGCGACGCCGCGGGAGCACCCGCCGGAGAACGAGGGGGCGCTGGGTGTCGCCCTCGATGCGCCGCTACAGCGGCGGGCCTACCCCGTCTGGGAAGCCCTTCCCAAGGGCATCGCCGCGACGTGGGGCGGGATCCGCGGCATCGTGGGCAGCCTGATCGCCGCTATCCGGCGACAGCTTCCCTTCCAGGTCACTGGCGTCATCGGCATCTATAACCTGACGACCGAGGTCGCCCAGAGCGGCTTGAGCCAGCTCCTCGAGTTTACCGGCCTGCTGAGCCTGAACCTGTTCCTGTTCAACCTGCTGCCGCTGCCGGCGCTGGATGGCGGGCGACTGATCTTTGTCTTGCTCGAGTGGCTGCGCGGCGGCCGCAGGGTGCCGCCCGAGAAGGAAGGTGCCGTGCACGCCGTCGGTATGGTGCTCCTCCTGGCGCTGATGGTCGTCGTGGCGGTAATCGACTATATGCGCTACTTTGGCTGAGTGCGGCCACGCACGCAGCGCAACATCCGTGCACGTATCCGTGACGGCTGCGTCGCGGTGAACCGAGGTACAGTACAGCGATGCCATCAGAGTTTGAGCGTGCCCTCGACGAGGTACGCAACGAGAACCGCCCCGTGGACCGTCGGCTGGTCGCCGCGCTGTCGGACCCCACCCGCGCCGAGACAGATGCGTTCGCCGTGTGCATCGCGCAGCTGAGCGCTGCGCGGCGCCGTGAGCTCTTGGCTATGATGGTCGAGTCCGCCGAAGAGAGCTTTGAGCTCGAGTTCTCACTGCTCTTTCGGGCCTGCCTGCGCGATGCCGACGCGGAGGTGCGCCGCTCCGCCGTGTACGGCCTGTGGGAAGATGAGCGCCCCGGCCTGCTCGGCGAGCTCTTGACGATGCTCGAGACCGATCCGGACGCCCAGGTGCGGGCCGCAGTCGCCATGGCCTTGGGACGCTTCGTCTATATGGCCGAGGGGGACGAGCTCGAGGAGGGGCGCGCCGTGTGGCTCCGTACGGCGCTCGAGCGCGTCATCGACAACCCCTCGGAGGATGTGGACGTCGTCCGGCGCGCCATCGAGTCCATCGCCTACATCAATGATGAGCGGGTGCGTGGCTATATCGACCGGGCCTACGAGCACGGGGACAGCCGCATGCGCGAGAGCGCCCTCTTTGCCATGGGGCGCAACGCCGATCCGGTGTGGACCGAGACGGTGCTGACCGAGCTCCACGAGGGCTCACCGGCGATGCGCTACGAGGCGGCTCGCGCCAGCGGTGAGATGCAGCTGCGGCGCGCCGTGGGTATGCTCATCAGCATGACGCGAGAGCCCGATGCCGAGCTGCAGGTGATGGCCGTGTGGGCCCTGGGGCAGATCGGCGGGGAACGCGCCGAGCGCCTGCTCGAGCGCCTAGCGGACAGCGATGACGAGGCGCTGCGGATGGCGGCTCTGGACGCCATTGAGGAGGCTCGGCTCGCCACGCGTCCCATGGATATGTTTGTCCAGGACCTCGACGACATCGAGTGCATCGAGGAGCAGTTCTCATCCAACGGCATGGACGACGAGTTCATGCTGGACGACGATGAGGACGATGACGACGGGTGGGATGACGATTTCATCGATATTGACTAGATAGTGTTGGGAAAAGGGTCACAGCGTCGTTCTGAGCGTGGCGCGAAACCTTGTTTGTGGGCGTCACGGCCCCTCGCTGACGCTCGGGGCGACATCGTTTCTACGACGGGTGCGTTTTCGAAACACGGCCCAGTCGTCGGGCTACGAGGTAGGGGCTATGACCGAGGAACGCCCTGGCACGGCCGAGCGGCGCCGGGTGCGGGCGCTGGTGCACGGCCGCGTGCAAGGCGTCAACTTTCGCAGCGCGACCCTCGAGAAGGCCCGGGCCCTGGGCTTGAAGGGCTATGTCGCCAATCGCTGGGACGGCACTGTCGAGGTGGTGGCCGAGGGGCGCGAGGCGGCCATCGAGGCGCTGCTGCGGTGGCTCCACTCCGGGCCACCTCTCGCGCACGTCGAACGCGTGCAGACCAACTGGCAGGCACCCAATGACGATTTCAACGCCTTTACGGTGCGATCCTGAATGAAAAAGAGCCCCGAACGCGTCGCTTGGGCGGTGCTCCTGCTCGCCTTCGCGGCCTTTCTCCTGGTGGTGATCGGCGGACCCCTCGGGGTCCGTTGGTACATCGCCACTGCCGAGAAGGAGCAGAAGGCGGTTGTCGAGTCGCTGGTGGGTACCGTCGTCGTCGAGCCCCCGGTGGGGCGCAGTGCCGTACCCCTCGGCCGGGGCGAGAGCATGGCCGTTAGCGAGGGGGCCGTCGTGCGCGTCGACGAGACCTCGGAGGCCACCATCACTCTGTTCGACGGGAGCTTTGTGCGCCTCTTCCCGGGCACCAGCGTGCGCCTGGAGCGCATGCGCGCGCCCCGTTACCCCACCGGCACGCGTCCGCGGTGCGTGTGGATAAACCTCTTTGGGGGCCGAGCGAGCATCGGCACTGCACCAGCCCTGTCCTCCTCGCTGGATTTCCGCGTCGTCTCGCTGCAGGGCTCGGCGCAGCTCGAGGCGGACGGCAAGTACATCGTCTCGGCGACGAACGACCGCTGCGAGGTCTCGGCGTATCGTGGCCGAGCCGATGTGGCGGCCGACGGGCAGCTCGTGCCCGTGGCCGCCCGGCAGCGTACCGCCATCGAGCTGAATCAGCCGCCGGCACCCGCCGTCGACGTGGCGCGCAACCTCGTGCGCAATGGCGATTTCCAGGAGGGGTTGGACGTCGCCTGGCGCGTGTTCAACGAGCAGGGTACCGATGGCGGTGACGTGGATGGCACGGCCGAGATCGTCGAGGATGAGGGGCACGAGGCGGTACGCTTCTTGCGCACCGGCGGAGAGGGCAACCACTGTGAGACCGTCCTCGAACAGACCATCGATGCCCAGTTGCCCGATGCCGTCACCTCGCTGACGGTGCACGCCACCGTCAAGGTGCGACACCAGAGCCTCTCCGGCGGCGGCTACCTCAGCTCCGAGTACCCCCTCATGATTCGCCTCACCTATCGCGACGTGTATGACAGCGAGACGGAGTGGATCCAGGGGTTCTACTACCAGAACACCGCCGGCAACCCGACCACCTACGGCGAAGAGATCCCGCGCGATACCTGGCATTACTTCGAGTCGGGCAACCTCCTGGAAGAGCTGCCCGTGCGTCCCTACAAGATCATGCGCCTGCGCGTCTATGCTTCGGGCTGGGACTATGAGAGCCTCATCTCGGACGTGTCCCTCATCGAGGAGTGAGGCCGCCGCGCCGGTGGGCGGGGGAACGGGAACCCACGCCCACTGACCCCCACGGTGCGGTACACGGTGGCCAGCTGTGCGGTCGCGGCATCGTTCCTCCGTCGGGTGCGTTTTCGAGACACGGCCTAGTCCGCTGAGCCCGGCCTCGGTTCTGTCACTGTGCGCAGCTGCTGGGCGAGCAGCGCCCGGATGTCGTGCAGGATGTGCCGGTAGGCCTCGCTGCGATAGTCGGGGTAGGTCCATGGACAGGGGTGCCAGTCGCGGTTGCGGTAGGTGAGGGTGACCTCCGCATAGATGCCCTGGGCGAGGTAGATGCGGTGGCTGTGGTCCTTCGTTGTGGCCAGGACGAGCTTGGCTAGGGTCATGTAGCCGGGATCGAGGTTGATGCGCCGCGTGCCGCCATCAGCGGCCCACGCCTGCTCGAGGGCATTCGTCCACACCTTGACGTCCGCCAGGGTACCGGGGTCGATGAGCGGCGCAAAGGCCGCAAAGCGCCGGAGGATCGTGTCGCCCAACTCGGGGGCATAGTACCGCGTATAGTCGAAGGGGATGCTGGCGCTGCGATAGTCCACAGGGCCAAAGCGCTCGGCGAGCGCTGCCTCGGCGCGGTCGAACCACTCCTCTCGCGGCGCCAGCATGGCCACCACCAGCTTGGCTGGCGCCGGCTTTTTGGCGATCCCCACGGCTTTCCTCCTCTCAGCGGCCGCGCTCAACCGAACCCCAGGCCAAGGGACCTAAGGCTGAGGTGGTCGCGGGGGCCAATGATGAGGTGGTCCAGCACCTCGATGTCCAAGAGCTTGCCGGCCTTGACGATCTCGCGCGTCGCCTGGATATCCTCCGGTGACGGGGTCAGGTCGCCGCTCGGGTGGTTGTGGGCCACGATCACCCGCACGGCGTTGTCGCGCACTGCTTCGCGAAACACCTCGCCGAGGCGCATCACTGCCGCGTTGACACTCCCTTGGTAGACCATGGACATGCGGATGATGGCGTTCTTGTTATCGAGGTGCAGCACGCAGAACTGCTCCTGCTGGCCGTCGCCGATGGCGGCAATAAAGCGCGGCGCGGCGTCGTCGGGGCAGGTGATGCGGGGGCGCGTCGCCTCACCATACGAGGCCATGCGCTTGCCGAGCTCCAGCGCCGCCTTGAGCTGCGTCGCTTTGGCCGGGCCGATGCCGGGGATGGTGCACAGCTCGGCTACGCTGGCCCGCGCCAGCCCGCCGAGCCCATCGAATTGGCTGAGGAGACGCTGGGCCAGGCTGACGACGTTCTCGCTCGGCGAACCGACGCGCAGCGTGATGGCCAGCAGCTCGGCGTTGGACAGCACCTCCGCGCCGTGGTAGATGAGGCGCTCGCGCGGGCGCTCGGCCGCGGGCATGTCCTTGATGAGCGTGTGGTACTGTGCCTCGGTCATACACCCACCTCGTAACCAAGGCATATGGCGTCGCACCGCCCAAGCGGGGCTAGTGTAGGGGAGGCGTTGTTGCCTGTCAACCGCGCGGGGGGCGAGGGATGACGCGTCCCGTGCGTCAGGGGCGCTCGATGCGCTCGGGACGACGAGTGCGTGGCGCTGGCTCCCTCTCTCCGGAACATCGGGGAGTGGGGCGGGGTGAGGGGGCAGCAGCGGACGCCTGCTCGCGCACGCCTGGCTGGCCTCTCGCGGGGCGTTCTTTGACAGCCCCATGCCAAGGGACTAAGATGACGCTCGATACCACCACTCGTCGCGATAGGGGCGTCCATCCATGTTCACTGACTGGCTTCGCAAGGTCTCCCGTGGCATCGTACAACCCCTCGCGACATTCCTGGCGCGCCTGGGCATCTCGGCGAACGTGGTCACTATCCTCGGCTGCCTGATGAACATTGGCGTAGCCGTCATCCTGGCCAGCGGCCGGTTACGCTTGGGTGGTGTGCTGCTCATCGCCGCGGCCGGCATCGACGGGTTGGATGGCTCGCTGGCGCGCCTCAACGGGACGCCAACGCGCTTTGGCGCCCTCCTCGATTCAGTACTCGATCGCGTCTCCGAATCGGCCCTCTTCCTGGGGCTGGCCTGGTGGTACATGGGCCAGCCCGGTATCGTTGAGGAGCTGCTGGCCTACATCGCCGTCGTTGGCTCGCTCCTGGTGAGCTATGTCCGTGCCCGCGCTGAGGGCATCGGCGTCCCCTGCACGGTGGGGCTCTTTACCCGGGTCGAACGCTCGATCCTGCTCATCGCTGCCCTCATCCTGGGGTTCACCGTTCCTGCCCTGTGGATCCTGGCGGTGGGCACGTGGCTCACCACCATCCATCGCATCATCGCCGTCTACCAGTGTACCGGCGATGCGCCGTTGGCCGACTGAGCGCCGAGCGTCGGTGGCTTGGTACGACTTGGCAAAACGTTCTACCTATGCTACAATGCCGTCACTGTGGTGGGCGTAGCCGAGTGGTTAAGGCATCTGGTTGTGGCCCAGAAGACCGTGGGTTCGAATCCCACCGCTCACCCCACAGAAACGCCCGCTCCTGCAGGAGCGGGCGTTTGCTTTGGTGCGGAATTGCCCGGCGGCGTGGATAGCTTGGCGCGCGCCGCCGCGCGCCAAGCACCTACACCGTCAGGTGCGTGAACGTCGGCAGGTGCTCTGCGTTCTGCTGGAACATATCGTTGGCCATCTGCTTGATCTCGGCGAGGGACAGCACCGCCGCTGTCAGGGGGTCGTAGGCGATGGCGTGGTAGATCATCGTTGGGTCTCCCGTCAGGCAGCCCTCGACGGCCATCTCTTCCACCGCGACGCTGATGTTGTTCAGCGCCGCACATTGGGGCGGTAGCGGGCCCACCGGCACCGGGTTGAACCCCTGGCGATCGGCGAACACGGGCACCTCGACGCAGGCTCCCTCAGGCAGGTTGGGGATCAGGCCATCGTTCGGCACGTTACCGTTAAAGCGGAACGGTTCGCCGCCCATGTAGGCGTTGATGATGTAGGCGGCATACTCCTGCCCACGCTCCAGGTTGAGCGGCTCCTTGTTGTCGAGCCACTCTTCGATGAGCTGCTTCCAGTCCTGCTCGCGTTTGAGGTACTCGTCGAGGATGTAGCCGTACACGCCCGGGTTCCAACCGGTGCCGTGGGTGCAGTATTTCTCGATGAGGTCGGGGCGTTTGCGGAACCACCAGTTGTACTCCGAGTTGTGCCCGCTCGACTCGGTGACATAATATCCCAGGTGCATGAACATCTCGTTGCGGACGATCTCTTCGTTGTACACCTCGGGCCTCGTCACCGCCTGGCGCAGCAGGGGATACGCATCGCGCCGGTTCCACTCAAAGGTGAGGTACCACGCCTGGTGGTTGATCCCCGCGCAGGTGTAGGTGATCTCGTCGTAGGGGGCACCGATCCACCCAGCGAGCATGGCCGCCGTCCCCTGGACGCTGTGGCAGAGGCCCGTCACCTTGACGCTCGTCTCGCGCTGCATGGCGCGGCAGAGCATGGCCATGGGGTTGGTATAGTTGAGCAGGATGGCATCGGGGCAGCAGCGCTCCATGTCGCGGCAGATGTCGAGCATCACGGGAATGGTGCGCAAGGCACGAAAGATGCCCGATGGCCCGCGCGTATCGCCTACGTTCGTGTCGACGCCGTAGCGCTTGGGGATCTCGATGTCATGGCGCCACACGTTGACGCCACCCGCCAGGATGGTACAGATGACGGCGTCGGCGCCCTGCAGCGCTTCAGTCCGGTCCATGGTGGCCTCAACCTTGGCCGGATACTGCCCCTCCGCCACGATGCGATCCACCGCTCGCTTGATATAATCGAGGCGTTCGGCGTCGATATCCATCAGCGAGATGGTGGCATCCCTCAGCAGCGGAAACGTGAGGATGTCGTTCACGAGCTTGCGGGTAAAGCCAAAGCTCCCCGCGCCGATAAAGGCGATCTTGGTCATGCGACGTACCCCCTTGTGGTGTCCTGTGCCTCGGCCCCGAGGCGCCGCCGGGAGCATACCACAATGTCGGGGGCGCGGCTACTCGGCGCCGACTCGGTGGCGTTGTCACGCGGCCCCACCTGGGGTAACATGCGGTGCCCTCTCTATCTGGCACTACACATATCGCGTAAAGGGGTGTCCCATGATACTGTCCTCATTCGATCTACACGGCAAGGTAGCGATGGTGACCGGCGCCAGCCGCGGGCTGGGGCGGGGCATCGCCGAGGGGCTGGCG
>DUUT01000114.1 GCA_012841405.1 Chloroflexota bacterium | reverse complement strand
CGCTACCTTCTTCCGGCTGAGATCGGTGGCCTCGGTGAGTCACCCGAGCCATGTCGATATGTCCTTCGCCGTCCCCGCGGGGAGCCCCGAGACCGTCTTGGCGGCTCGCCTGGATGTCTATGCCAAACGTGCCGGCGGCAGCCCCGCGCTCGCAGTCGCCGATCCGGATACCGATGACGTCCTCACGGAAGAGCTCGTAGGATGGGACGCGTACCATCCAGAGCTCCGTCACGTCGAATCGTGGTGGGCGCCCAACGACGCTCTGGGCAGCTATGTAGCGGCCACCACGGTTCCGGGCTCCCCCACCACCCTCCGGGCGCAACTCACGCAGCAAGATGCCGTCACCGCCCTCCTGGACATCGACCGCGTCCAACTCACACTGTACACCGCCGCAGAGACTGCTGCTCCCCCCCTGCACGCCGGATGTCAAGCGGCCAACATAGACCTCATCGTCGACAACTCGGCTGCCCTCGGCTCCAGTAACGTGGTCGCCCTGAGAGACGCCATCGCTGACCTCGTGGAAGGCGTGGAGGCCGTCCTACCGGAGACGCACTGGCGCGTAACCACCTACCACACCTCGGCCCTGAACAACAGCGTACCGCTCATCGCCACGGGATCCTGGCAGGCATCGCTCTCCGCCGCCGATCTCGCTGCGATGACCTCGTCGGGCCTCAGCCCACTGGCGGATTCCATCGCTCACGCCGTGTCGGCCCCCGGGCCGGACGCTGCCCAACGCGACACCATCATGATCGTGATCACCGCGGGGCCTCCGAACGTGGCCGCCGCTGGTAACGGGAGCACGCCGTACGAGCGCATGTACGGCGTGGCGGCCGTCGATGCCGTCCAAGCGGCGAACGCCGCCCGCGACGCCGGCTGGTCCACGCTGGTGGTGTCCATCGGCACGAACCATCCCGATCTGGCGAGCACATTTGTCGACGGTGTGCATCGTGGGCTGGCCGGTACCGACGTCGATGGTCCAGCGGGCGACGTCATTGGCGCGCGTCTTGACACGATGGCAGACGATCTTGTCGCGCTGCTCACGGACGCGTGTAACGGCGACATGGCGATGGAGGCACTGGCGCCCGATCTCGTGCTGGCAGGCGAGACGGCCACCTACACCTACCGCCTGACGAACACCGGCCACGTACCTCTGCACGGTGTGGGCATCGTCGACACCCCGTGCGGGAGCGCCTCCTATGTCTCCGGCGATGCCAACGGCGACGAGACCTTGGATCTGGACGAGACATGGGTCTTTGCCTGTAGCCATGCGCCGACATTCGCCCCCGCAGCACCGCTGCACCACGTCGCCAAGGGGTTGGCCTGGCACGGTCACACTGCGGTGACGGTGCAGGATGACTGCACCCTGTTCCCGCTCCGCCTCACCAAGGACGTGTACCGGTATTGGAGTGCCGCTCACGCACTCCAGTATGAGCGCACCAACGCGTCGTTCGATGTGCAGGTGCACCAAGGCAGTGATCTCCTCGGCACCGTGTCGGTGATCGACGCCGATGAGCCGACGGATATCTGGCTCGGAGAGGGAACCTACACCCTGTGCGAGGTCCCCCCTCCTGCCGAGTACGCGGCTGCTAGCGGCTGCATCACCTTGCAGGGCTCGCAGCGCATCGAGCGCTGGGATATCGCCAACGCCATCCACCACGATCTGGCCGTCACCGCGGCCGGCCCCGCATGCGCCATCCCCGGACAGAGTATCACCTATGCCCTTGCGCTAACCAATGCCGGCCCGGCCAGCGTGGCGCCGTCGCTCACGGCCACCGTCGGCGGAGCGCTGCACACGCCGACGTACGAGGGGGGCGATACCGACGGCGACGGTAAGATGGACCCCGGGGAGGAGTGGCGCTATCGCCTCGCTGCCACCCTCACCGATGACGCCGCGGGGCACGTGCCGGGCACCGCGGTCGCTGCTGACGGTGACCGCCCCGCCGAGGGAGGCCCGTACGTCGGCGGAGACTCCCATCCGAGCGACAACACTGCGACGTGGAACGTCGCCGTGGTCCGCCCGGCCCTGGCCATCGCCATGGCGCCAGCTGAGCAATCCCTCGTGGTAGGCGGCTCCGCCGCTTTTGCCGTAACGGTGACCAACACCGGCGACACGCCACTGCACCATGTGGCCGTGAGCGCTCCTGTGGCTCCCGACTGCAGTCGCACCCGCGCCGAGCTATCGCCGGGGGACGCATGGCAGTACGCGTGCACACGTGCCGACGTACGGGCCTCGCAGACCGTTACGGCCACTGCCGCGGCCACATCGTGTGCCGGAGCCGTCCACGCCGTGACAAGCGCCGAGGTGACGGTAGAGCTGAGGCCGCTTGCGCTGTCCTCCGAGTGCTGGGAGGACAATGCCACCCACCGCTGGCGCGTGCACAACCCCAATCCCGTGGACGTCGCCTTTGCCTGGGAATCCGTGGACAGCGACCTCCAGGGCGCGGGAACCGCCCCCGCGGGTGGCGATGCCGTCTTTACCACCACCGGGGCCGCCCCCGATGATGGCAGTACCGTGCGGCTGTTCGTCGGCAATGCGCTCCAGGCGACGGGGACCGCCGTCACCGACTGGTGCACGCCCCACGGCACACTCACGGTGGACAAGACCGTCGACTGGAATGGCGTCACTCCGGAGGCAGCGGCGTTCGTCATCTGCCTCCAGGGCCCAGGGGACACGGCAGGGCTCTCGGCGAGCCCTGCCGCCACCGCCTGTCAAACGGTGAGTGGCGCGGGAGGGGCCGTCACCTGGGGCTACCTCCTGCCCGGCACCTATACCGTCTCTGAGCAGGATCCCGGTGACGCGTGGGAGCGTATCGGCTCGCCCGCCACCGTCCGCCTCATCGG
>DUUT01000113.1 GCA_012841405.1 Chloroflexota bacterium | reverse complement strand
GCGCCAACAGGGTTGGCGCACCAACAGGGCCGGCGTCTGGAAGGAGTGGTATGAAGAGGCGACTGCGCATCCTTGCCGGCGTCGCCGTCAGCATCCTGTTCCTGTACCTTGCGGCACGGGGTATCGACTGGGCCGAGCTGGTGGCGCTGATTCGCGCCGCCAACTATGCCTACTTGGTCCCGGCGTTCGTCCTGCTCATCGCCATCAGTTGGGTGCGGGCCGTGCGCTGGCGCCTGCTGATGCACCCCGATGGCGAGCATTTGCCCCTGGCGCGTGTCTTTTGGTTCGTCAACATCGGCTACTTTTTCAACAACGTCTTTCCCGCCAAGCTCGGCGAGGTGGTGCGGGGCTATCTCGCGGGACGCATCATCCCCGGCGGGATCGGTCGGGCCGTGTCGGCCCTCCTCCTGGAGCGCCTCCTCGACGTCCTGTCGGTGGTCGTGCTGCTGATCACCCTCATTCCCTTCGTCGAGCTGCCCTCCTGGGCGGCGACGGGCGGCCTGCTCTTTGGGGGAGCGGCGGTGGGCGGCACGGTGGTGCTGCTGGTGCTCTCGCGCTTTGGCGATGCGGGGGTGGCCTGGTTGTGGCGCTTTGTCGGGCGCATCCCCGTGGTGGGCCACGCCAAGGTCCGTGCGGCGGTCGAGAATCTCGTGCGCGGGTTCGGCGTTCTCACCATGCGGCGCATTCTCCCCGGCGTCCTGCTTACCTCGGCGTTGGTGTGGCTGGGATACGCCGTGTTCAACTATACCATCATGGCCGCCTTTCGTATGACCTATCTACCCTTTGCGGCGGCATTGCTGGTGCTCTGCGCCACGGGATTCAGCATGGTGCTGCCGTCCTCACCGGGCGCCATGGGCGTGTTCGAGTGGGCCGGGGTGCAGGCACTCGCCGTGTACGGTGTGGAGCAGAACCTGGCTTTTGGCTATATGGTGGTCCTGCACCTGTTCACCAATATCGTGCTCATCGTTGTCGGCCTGCTGGGCCTCCTCGTCGAGGGGTTGAGCTACGCCGACCTCCGCGGCCACGTGGCCATGCCCTCGGCCGCTTCCTCTGATAGCACCGCAACTCCATCCTAGCTCGAGGCAACCCGTGCGTATCTTGATGGCATTGACCTACTACTATCCCCATTGGACGGGCCTCACGGCCTTTGCGCAGCGCATCGCGGAGGGGCTGGTCGCCCGCGGCCACCACGTGACCGTGCTGACCTCGCGCTACAGTAAGGACCTTCCCCTGGAGGAGGTACACCAGGGGGTGCGCATTGTGCGCGTCCCGTCCTGGTGTCGGCTGAGCCGTGGCCAGGTGATGCCGGCGCTCATCCCGGCCCTGCGGCGGCTCATCCCCGAGCATGACGTCGTGCAGGTGCACACGCCGATGCTCGAAACGTGGCTGGTGGCCGCCCTCGCCCACCGTGCCGGGCGACGGGTGCTCATGACGCACCACGGCGACCTGGTGATGCCGCGGGGGGTGTGGAACCAGACGGTGCAGCGCACCGTGGGCTGGCTCCTCAGCCGAGGCGCCCAGGCCGTCGACTGCATCAGTATGTATACGCAGGATTACATCGATCATTCCGCGTTCCTGCGCCCCCATCGCGCCAAGGTGGTGCCCGTCTATCCTCCGGTGATCTTTCCGCAGCCCCGCCCTGGCGCCGCGGAGGAGTGGCGGCGGTCTCTAGGCCTCGATGGCGCCCCGTTGGTGGGCTTTGCGGGCCGGTTCGTCGAGGAAAAGGGCTTTGACTATTTGCTCCAAGCCATCCCCCGCCTGGTGGAGCGCCATCCCGACGTGCGCTTTGCCTTTGCCGGCGAGACGGGTGTCGTCTACGAGTCGTTCTACCAGCGGTGTCTACCCCTCATCGAGGCGCACCGCGATCGCCTCACCCTCCTGGGACTGATCACCGATCCGCAGCGCATGGCCGAGTTCTATACCATGTGCGACGTGTTCGTCCTCCCGAGCCGTACGGACTGCCTGGCTAGCGTGCAGATCGAGGCGATGCTGTGCGGCACGCCGGTGGTGGCCACCAACATCCCCGGGGCGCGCGAGGTGGTGCGGGTGACGGACATGGGGCTGCTTGTGGAGCCGCGCAACCCGCAGGCGCTGGCCGACGGGCTCGCGCAGGTGCTCGACGATCCCCGGCGCTACTACCGCCCGTACGAGGCGATTCGCGCCATCTTTGATCCGGACCGGGCGATCCGCGACTATGAGGCGCTGCTCGGTGAGCTGGTGGGGTGTCACGAGGGGGGCTGCGGTGGCGCGAGGTGACGGCATCGACCTGGCCAACAGCCCGCGACTCGATGTGCTCCTGCGGAACGAGTCGGACATGGCCTATCGGCGGCGGGTGCGCCGCATGGTGGCCTATCTCGAGCTCGCTCCCGGCCTCACGCTGCTGGATTGCGGCACGGGGATGGGGTTCTACCTCAAGGTGGTGACGGACCTCTGCCCGGGGTGCCGCCTCTACGGCATCGACATGGACGACAAGGTGCTCGCCTATGCCTGGGGCCACCTGCGTGAGCGGGGGACCGTGTTGGCACGAGGCGATATCCATCACCTGCCCTTTGGGGACGCCAGCATGGACCGCGTGCTCATGTCCGAGGTGCTGGAGCACCTCGAGGATGACGCTGCGGCGTTGCAAGAGGTCTATCGCGTGCTCAAGCCGGGGGGTATCCTCGCCGTAACGGTGCCCCACGCGCGCTACTCCGCGTGGTACGATCCCATCAGCCGCATCCACGAGGCGCTCGTGGGGCGCCCCATCCGCACCGGCCCGTTCGCCGGCATCTGGGCCAACCATCGCCGCCTGTACGATGCGCCACAGCTCGAGGCGGTGGTCTCTCGGGCCGGTTTTGCCATCGAGCGGGTGGAGGAACTCACCCACTACTGCTTCCCCGGCACCCAGACGATCGTCTACACCGTGGGCAAGGGCCTCATCGAGCACGGCCTGTTGCCCGGCTTTGTGGCGCGGTCGACGCACCGCTTCCACGGCGAGGAGAACACCTCCAGCCGGCTCAACCCCTTCAACTGGGTTCTGGCCCTCTTTGACCGCATCGACCGACTCAATGAGGACGAGGAGCGCATGGCACGGGTGAACACCTACGCGAACGTGGCCCTCAAGGCCCGCAAGCCCGAGTAGGGATCGTCCCATGGTATGCAGGCGACGGCGCGCCACGCTCGCGCTGCTGGCGCTCTCCCTGGGGTTGGCGACCTTGGCGCAGTGTGCCTTTGCGCGGCCCGACGGTTCCGTGTGGGACGGCCTCACCCTCTACCTCGCCGGGGGCGGCGTCTTAGCGATGGCCCTGGCGCACCGTGAGGGGCGGACGGCGTCCCCCACAGCCGAGCGGGGCATCCTGGCGCGCTTCTGGGACGTGCTCCACCACAGCCGCCTGCGGGCGGCCGGCCTGATGCTGGCGGTGGCGGGAAGCGGCTACGTCGCTGCCGTGGCGTTGGCACGCCCGGTAGATGCCAGCCGCTGGGACCTGATGCTGATCTGGGCGGGGGCGGTGGTACTCTCGGTGGGGGCGGTGGTCTCGTGGCGCTCCCTGCCGACGCGCTGGCGTGAAGCCTGGGCGGCGCTACGCCGGCATCTGGGCGAGGTGGCGCTGGTGGCCGTGCTGGCGGTGGCGGCGTTCCTGCTGCGTGCCGCGCACCTCGACACGATCCCCTACGTCCTCTCCGGTGACGAGGCCTCCATGGGGCTCGAGGCGCTGGGCGTGCTGGAGGGTACGCGCACCAATCCCTTTTCCACGGGGTGGCTGTCACACCCGACGCTGTTCTTTTTCCTGCAGGCCGCCTCCTTGCGGCTGTTCGGTGTGTCGGTAGCGGCGCTGCGGCTGCCTTCGGCGCTGGTCGCGGTGCCCACGCTCGTGCTGCTCTATGGGCTGGCGCGACGCTCGTTCGGGCGGTGGGTGGCCGTGCTGTCGGCGTTGTTTTTCGCTGGGTACCACTATGCCATCCACTATGGCCGCATCGCCCTGAACAACACTTGGGACCCCTTCTTTGCGCTGGGGGCGCTCTACTGTGGGCTGCGCGGTGTCGACGAGCGCCGGCCCGGGCTGGCCGCCCTCGGAGGCGTCTTTGTGGGGATGGCGTGGTACTTTTACATGGGCGCGCCCCTCATCCCCGTGGTGCTGCTCGTGGCGTTGGTGCTCCGGGCGCGGCGCGTTGCAGGGTTCTGGCGCCACGTGGCGCCTCTCCTGCTGGTGATGGCGCTGTGCGCACTGGTGACGGCGCTACCTCTGTTGGCCCACTTTCGTGCCGCGCCGCAAACGCTCACCGCGCGTTGGACGCTCACCAGCATGTTGGCCAACGACGCCCTGGCCACGGAGGCGCAGCGCACGGGACGCACGCCGCTGGGCATCATGGTGACCCAGTTTCTCAAGGCGGCGCTGGCGTTCCACTATTACCCGGACCCGACGTTTCACTACCGGCCCGGCGTGCCGCTCCTCGGCTTCACCGCCGGGATCCTGTTCGCCGTGGGGTTTGTCATCGCGGTGCGGCGCCTGCGCGAGCCGGCGTACGGGCTGCTGGTGTGCTGGTTCGCCCTGGTGATCGTCTTTGGCGGTGCACTCCTGGAGAACCCCCCGAGTAGCGCCCGCCTCGTGCTGGCGATCCCGCCCGTGGTGATGATGGTGGCGATTGGCTCCGCCGAGGTTGCCTCGCTGGCCAGCTGGGCGTTGCGGCGGTCTCGGGTGGAGGCGGTGGCTGCCTCCCTGGTGGTCGTGGCGCTCATGACCTGGCAGAGCGCCTTCTTCTACGTGGCCCGGTATACGCCGTCCCACGTCTACGGGGGCGCCAACACCGAGGTGGCGCACCGCCTGGGCCTCTACCTGCGCTCCCTCGGGCCTGGGCACTACTGCTACTTCTTCGGGGCACCGCGCATCTACCTGGGGTTCGCCACCATCCCGTTTCTGGCGCGGGACCTCCGGGGGACGGACGTGATGGAGCCACTGAGCGATCCCGCGCACCTCCCACCGGCCAACGGGACGCCGGTGTTCGTCCTACTTCCCGAGCGGAGTGCCGAGCTCGAGGTCGTGCGGCAGCGCTACCCTCTGGGCTATCTGCGCGAGTTCCGCGGCACGTCGGGCACCATCCTGTTCACAACCTATGAGCCGTTGGAGTGAGGGATCATCCCATGGCCAGGCGACAACGAGGGCGAGCCATCGCAGCGGGGATGTGGCAGCTGCCACAGACACGTACCGCGATCCATCGTGCCGCTCTGGCGGGTGCCTGTCTCCTCGCGGCGCTGCTCGCCCAGTGGGCGCTCGACCGCCGTGTGGCGCTGGGCGTTGCCGCCGGGGTCTCGGTGGCGGCGGGCCTGGCGATGGGGGCGGTCGCCG
>DUUT01000112.1 GCA_012841405.1 Chloroflexota bacterium | reverse complement strand
TTCCCGTGCCGGAGGCGCCGGGGCTGGGGGTGGAGTTCAACGAGGAGCTCGCCCAGCAGCAGAGCTTCAAGTTCTGGGAGCCACCGCACCTCCACCGCCGCGACGGCTCGCACACGAACTGGTAGGCCAGAGGGGTTGGCGCTCCCTTACTCCGCCTGGTAAGGCGCAACCCCGGTGACGCAAGAGGGGCTGTCGTGTCGCACGACAGCCCCTTTCGTCTGCTCACCATTCCGCGCCAGCCCCCCCCTCACTCCACCCTCCCCACCCACTCGGGCGCAAAGCGCTGCAGGTCCGCGCGCAGCTTGAGCACCGCCAGGTCCCGCGCCTTGGCCTCGAGCATGACGTCGAACGGCCGCAGTCCCGCCGTCTGCCGCAGGAAGGCGATGAAGGCGAAGGGATTCACCAGGTCGCTGTGCTCCGTCCACGTGGGCATCTTGACCCGCGCTCCGGCGGCGGTGGGGCGGAGCTCGGTGCGGGGAGAGCTGACGTGTACCTTGGGCCGCACCCCATGGGGCCAGGTGCTCAGCGCCAGCGCCAACGCCTCGGTCCAGGGAATCCGTTCCGGGTTGAGCACCTGATGGTGGAGGGTGTCGAACACCAGGCGCACGCCGCAGGCGCGATGGAGGCCCCACACGTCATGGAAGGAGAAGCGCCGGTCGTCATGCTCCAGCGCGAGGCGGCGACGCGACGCCTCGGGCAGCGCCTCGTAGCGCGCGATGAAACGCTCGCACGCCCGTTCCAGGCCGTCGTACACGCCCCCCACATGCAGCACAATCACCGCCTCGTCGTCCAGCCCCATGGCGTCGAGGATGGCGGCCAACGTGGCCAGGTGTGCGCGCGAGCGCGCGACCTGCTCCTCGTTCACGGCATTCAGCACGACGATGCTGAACGGATGGAAGGAAAGGCGCACCCCCAGGCCTCGCGCCAGCGCGCCAACAGCCTCGAGGTCCAGCGTGCAGGCCTCCACCTCCCGCAGGGCCGCCGCCTCGCCCCCCTCCGGCGCCGGCGCCAGCCGGGTATGCATGCGGTACATGTGCATCTGGTGCGCGCCGAGGTAGGTAAGGATGTCGCGCAGGTAGACGAGGCTCGTGCTCAGGCTTGGTCGTTCCGGGTAGCGGCGCGCATCGTACGAGGGAACGTTCGCCCCAAAGACACGCACAGAGAACCCCAGGCGCATCGCACACCTCCACGTGGCATTGACACCCCATGCGCAACAAAAAGAGGAGGCGGCGCCGCGCAGCGGTCACCGCCTCCCCTCAACCGGCCAAGGCGACGCCTTGGCCATTATGCCACATCCCATTGGCCAGCGCACGCCCCCAGGTTGGTGTGCGCTACCGCATCGGTCTTCCCTACGTGAGATAGTCGCGTAACTGCCGGCTGCGGCTCGGATGCCGCAGGCGGTCCAGCGCCTCGTGCTCGATCTGGCGGATGCGTTCCCGCGTCAGGCCGAACTTGCGCCCGACCTCCTCCAGCGTATAGCTGCGCCCGTCCTGCAGCCCGAAGCGCAGGCGCAGGATGCGCGCCTCGCGCGGCGTCAGCGTCGTCAGCACGTCGTCCAGCTTTTCCTGGAGCAAGTTCTGATAGGCCGACTCGGATGGCGTGGGCGCCTCCTCATCAGGGATAAAGCTGCCCAGTTCGCTGTCCTCCTCCTCACCCACCGGCTTTTCCAGCGAGAGCGGACGCTGCGACACCTTGAGCATCCACTGCACCTTCTGTGCGGGCAGCGAGAGCTCCTTGGCAATCTCTTCCGGCGTGGGTTGGCGACCCCAATCCTGCTCCAACTGCTGCGCCACCTGGTAGACCTTGCGAATGCGGTCGCTCAGGTGCACGGGCAAACGAATCACACGCCCCTGATCGGCCAGCGCGCGGGTGATCGCCTGGCGAATCCACCACGTCGCATAGGTGCTAAAGCGGTGACCACGCCGATAGTCAAACTTTTCGACGGCCTTGATGAGGCCGAGATTTCCCTCTTGAATGAGGTCCAAGAAGGGCACCCCCTGGCCCAGGTAGCGCTTGGCGATGCTCACCACCAGCCGCGTGTTGGCGCGGATGAGGTGCGTGCGCGAGGCCTCGCCGAGGTCCACCAGGCGGTGGAGATGGTCCTTCTCATCCTCGGTCAGGCTCGCGTTCTCCGCCAGCTCCTTCTGGGCGTTCAACCCCTGCTCGAGCTGACGGGCCAGCGTAACCTCTTGCTCCGCCGTGAGCAGGGGCACGCGAGCCATCTCTTTCAGGTAGAGACTGATCGTGTCGTCGCTGGCAATCTCGCTGAGATCGAACTGCGGATCCGTCTCTGGCTCCACCTGCTCGTTGCTCTCGGGCTCCTCTTCTTCCTGAGGAGCGACCTCCTCACCGTCCTTCTTCTCCTCGCCGTAGAGCACCTGAATGCCTTCCTCACTGAGGAAGATAAAGAGATCCTCAAGCTCGTTGAGGTTCTCCTCCACCTCGGGGAAGACGCTCATGATGTCATCCAGCGTCACATAGCCCTGGGTTTCGGCCTTGGCCAACAGGGGTTGAACTAGTTTGTTATCTCTGTTGCTGATCTTGGTTACCATCACACCAGTGAACCACCTGTATGGAATAGGCGGCTTGCTCGCCGCCGTGGTCTGTCACAAGAAACCGCCGAGGCCAGGCCATCGGCGGACGGGGACATGGCCCCTCACGTTCCAGGGCCGTTTCGCCCGACCAGCTCGGACCCCGCAGCGCTGTCAGGCTCTCGAACCGCTACACAGAAAGCCTGAGCCCAGGGTCCATGCTTTCTGGTCGATTGTAGCCCATTATAGCATCTTGGGCCGTATATGTCAAGTAGTTTTGCGCCTACTCACAGCATGCAAGTTGATACTATACCATAGAACCCAGCGGATGTCAAACATCACGCCCTCTGGCTCAGGCGTTACACCTCTTGGGGCGGCACCAGCAACTGGACGGCTCGCGCCCTGCCACCCGGGCCGCCATCGTGGCCTACCACTTAGACGTCCCCATCCCCGTCCCAGTTCCGCCGTGGAGACATCGACCCTGTGGTGTCGGTGCGATAGCAGCCCAGCATCGCATATAGCGGCCGATTGCTGCCGACTTTGCTTGCAGCCACCCCCGCCTCATGCTATACTCCCCATGGATGAAGCCCCGGCGGTGGGCGCGATCCGCTGTTCCGGGGACGTCGTCACCGCCTGGCTTCAGCCGTTGGTTGCCACCCTCTCCCGTGGCAGCAGACAACACGCACAACCGAGGGGGGTACGACACCGTGACTCTGTTCAGCGGCACCCATCCGATGCCCACTGGAGCGCCCCTACGCCTCCAGGAGCACCAGGCCGCATTGCGTGTCGAAGAAGCTGTTGCACTCGCGGGGCAGATTCAGTCCTCAGCCGTACAGCGGTTGATCGACCTGTTGGGCGATGAGCACCCCTTTGTGCGTTGGCAGGCGGGGGTGTCCCTCGCCGAGACGGCCGCCCAGCTGCGCCAACGCGCCCACGCCGGCCCCTCCTGGGGGCGACAGTCACCCGAGTTGACCTACAGCGGCCTCGTCGCCTTGCTGCGCGATGGCCTGCAGGACAGCGATTCCGTGCGCCGCGAGGCCACCGCCGATGCGCTGGGCCTGCTGGATCACGAGGTCGTCGTCGACTGCCTGGTGCAATCGTTGGAGGATGAGGAGGCCGCTGTGCGGACAAGCGCCGCCGCCGCCCTCGGCCGCATCGCCGACAAGTCGGCCGTGCACGCCCTCATCCCGTGCCTGTCGGATCCCTCCATGTGGGTACGCCGTGCCGCCGCCGATGCCCTGGGCGCCATCGCCGACCCGGGCTCGGTGCCCGCGCTCCAACTCGCGCTGTCCGATCGGAACCCTCTCGTTCGGGCCAGCGCCGTGTGTGCCCTGGGGCACATTCACGTGGCGCGCTCCCGTGAGCTCGTAGAGCAGTGCTGTGCCGACCCTGATGCCACCGTGCGGTGGTACGCCGCTCGCGCCCTCGGCAAGATTGGCAACACCGCCTCCCTGCCGGCCCTCGAACGGGTGCGACGGGACGACACGGTGCTCTTTGGCCAATCCACCGGCGCGATCGCCGACGAGGCCATGGAGGCCATCGAACGGCGCGAATCCGGCCCGTGGCACTGGCTGCGCAAGCACTGGTTCGCGTTGCGGCGCCGCCTGCGGCGCGTGCGCGAGGGCTAGGGGTGGCCGTCGCCATGGGCGACGCGGAACGCCCCGCGGTGCCGCCCGCGACCGTCCAGCGCATCGCGGCGGCACTGACCCGCCGCGGCCTCGCCGCGCCGGCCATCATACTGCTCGAGTTGTTGCGCCCGATGGGGTTCCTGTGCGGCCAGGCGTTGTGGGTCCTGGAGCCGATCCTCACCCCCGTCATCGGGGGGGCGCACCACCGCCTCGCCCGCTTCCTCGAGGATGGCGACGCCATCGAACGGCTCCTCGCGACCCTCGAAGGGCGCTGATGGCGCACGCCCATCCCAGCAAGGAGGGTCCATGGAGGTCCTGGTCCAGAGCATCAACGCGCTGTTGCCCACCTCGGTCGACGTCGTAGCGCTGGCCATCCTGCTGATCTTTGTACCGCTGTTCGTTGCCCTCTCGTGGCGCGCCAAGGGCGGGCGGCGCATGGCGCTGCGCCCCATCCCGGCTTATCGCCGGCTGCAGGCGCTCGTGAGCCAGGGCGCCGAGAGCGGCACGCCGGTCCACGTCGCTCTCGGCGTCGGCCGGCTGGGGACGGACGCCACCCTGGAGAGCCTCATGGGCCTCACCGTGTTTGACTATGTGGCGCGGCGAGCGGCCGCGGCCAACCAGCCGGCCCTCGGAACCGTCGGGGACGCCACCATCCTCCCCGCGGCCCAAACGGTTCTACAGCAGGCCCGCGAGGAAGCGGGGCATGCCGAGCGCTTTCGCGGGCACGAGGTGCAGTTCTACGGCCCCGAACCGCTCGCCTATGCCGCCGGAGCGTATGCCGCCGTCGCGCGCCACCGCCCACGGGGTAGCGCCCTCCTGGGGCGGTTCGGTCCGGAGGGGCTCTGGTTGGCCGAGTCGGCGGCGGGCCTGGGGATGCCGCGGCTCGGCGGCGCCACTGACCCCTCCAGCGCCGCGCTCCTGGCCGTTTCGGTGGATCACCCGCTCATCGGGGAGGAGGTGTTCGCCGCTGGGGCGTACCTCCATCGCCCCAGCCATCTCGGCAGCCTCGCGACGCAAGACATCTTTCGCCTGGTGGCCGTCCTCTCGATCATTCTGGGCGTCATTCTCACGTCCTTAGGCTACTGGAGGTAAGGAGCAAGGATGGCTCGGATCCTGGCGATCATCGCCGCGATAGTGTGTGGGCTGCTCGTGCTGGTGGACTTTTTTCTCGCCGTGCCCGTCATCGACGCCTTGGGCGCCGCTCTTATCGAGGGCGCGCTCATCCTCGCCGCCTTTGCCCTGCTCCTCGGCGTGCTCAACCTGCTCGGCGTCCACCTCCGTGCCAGCGGCGCGAGCCGTGCGCAGCCCTACAGCGCCATCCTCGTCATCGCCCTGGGGGTGACGCTGCTCATCGGTATCCTGCGCCCCGCCTCTGCGGAGCTCACCTGGATTTTCGACTATCTCTACTTCCCGCTGCAGGCCACCATGGGGGCGCTGCTCGCCTTCTTTATCGTCAGCGCCGCCTACCGCGCCTTCAAGCTGCGGAGCGTGCCAGCCCTCATCCTGCTCGTGAGCAGTCTCGTGGTGCTGATCACCCAGTTGCCCTTTAGCGCCGCCCTCTCGCCGCTGCTGCCCGCCGCCCGCGAGTGGATCTTTGCCATCCCCGTCACTGCCGGGGTGCGCGGCATCCTGCTCGGTGTGGCCCTGGGCACCACGGCCACCGCGCTGCGCGTGCTCCTCGCCGTCGACCACCCCTACGCCTGAGCGCGTGTCCATCAAGGAGCCACGGGGGATGATCCTTTGCCCAAGTTGTAGCCAGAGAAACCCAGAGGACGCCAAGACCTGCCAGGCATGCGGCGAATCGATGGCGGCCTTTGTCTACCGTGTGTGCCCGTCCTGCGACGCCACCAACGCGGCCGAGAGCGCCTTCTGCCACCGCTGCCTGACCCCCCTGGACGGCTCTGTCGCGCTGGATGCAGAACCCGGCGATGACGTGCCGGTGACGCCCTATACACCGCCCACCGCCATGCCCCCGTCCGTGGCCCGCCCGCGCCCCAAGGCCGCCCCACCGCCGCCCGATACCGCCGGCAAGGGGATGGCGCCGATCCTGACGACGCCGGTGCAACCGCCGCCATCGCCGCCCACGAGCCTTGTCACCGCGGATACAGCCGCCATGCCGGACCCCCTCACCCTGGTACGAGATCCGCTCACCGGGCTCGAGCAACTCCTCCCCGGCGATGAGCGCGTGTTGGCCGCCCAGCGCGCACCGATCAAGCCCGTACAGCACGAGCCGGACCGCTCCCAGGAGGAGGCCGACCTCTTTCACCGGGTGGCCACCGAGCCCGTACGCCTCGGGACGATGGGCCGCGTCGTCGAACCGGCCGACGTGCCGCCGCTGCCCCGGTGGGGGCGCATGGCGCTCTACCTCCTCGTGCTGCTGGCCGCCCTGGCGCCGTGGTTCAGCGGCAACAGGGCCGCCTCGCTCGTGACGCCGCGCCCCAGTGTGGTCGCCCTGGCCGACGATCTCGCCGCCGTGCCCCAGGGGGGCGCCGCCCTGGTGGCCTTTGACTATGGCCCTGGCGCCGCCGGTGAGCTGGACCCCTTGGCCATGGCGACGCTGCAAGGCTTGGCGGCGCGCGGCGTGCGCATCGTCGCCCTGAGCAGCGATCCCGCAGGAGTCGGTCAGGCCCAACACGTGCTCGCGGCCCTCGCCGCGGCCCTGCCGGGCTATGAGTATGGCCGCGACTATGTCGTGCTCGGGTATGCGCCCGGGCAAGATGCCGGGTTGCGCGCCGTCGGGGAATCGCTCACCAGCACCTTCCCCGCCGACTATGTGCAGACGGCAGCCCTCAGCACCCTGCCCGCCATGGACGGTATCCAGACGGTGGGCGACGTCGACCGCGTCATCGTCCTCACCGATGACGGGCAGACCCTGCGCCGCTGGGTGGAGCAGGTCCAGGGCCGCACCGGCGTGCGCATCGATGCCCTCGTCACCGCCGCCGTCGAGCCGCTCCTGGCGCCCTACCGCC
>DUUT01000111.1 GCA_012841405.1 Chloroflexota bacterium | reverse complement strand
TTCCCGTGCCGGAGGCGCCGGGGCTGGGGGTGGAGTTCAACGAGGAGCTCGCCCAGCAGCAGAGCTTCAAGTTCTGGGAGCCACCGCACCTCCACCGCCGCGACGGCTCGCACACGAACTGGTAGGCGGAACCAGGAGCGCTTGCCACGACGAGGCTCCAGCGCGGACACGCGCTGGAGCCTCTTTCTTACGGATCAGCGTACAACGCATCACGCACAAGTCTACGAGAAGGTAGTCACGCGCTGCCGGGAGTATTTGGCCACCTTGTCGGGATCCAGCTCTATGCCCAGGCCGGGCGCTGTGGGGATCGCCAGGCAACCATCGGCGTCCAGACTGGGTGACTCGACGGTCAGATCGTCGAGATACGGCGAGGGCGTGATGTACTCCACGTACTTGGCATCGGGCATGGCCGCCGCGAGCGCCAAGTCAGCATACAGGCCCACCACGGTGTTCCATCCGTGGCTGACCATGGTGACGCCGTGGTCGTAGGCCATCCAGGCGATGCGGCGCGCCTCAGAGAGGCCCCCCACCTTGGTGCAATCCGGCTGGACGATGTCGACGGCACGTCGCTCGATCCAGGGAAGGAACGACTGGCGTCGGGTGAACACCTCACAGGAGGCGATGGGGACCGGCGAGTGCTCGCGGAGTGTAACAAACCCCTCGATGTCGTCCGGGCGCAGCGGCTCTTCGAACCAGGCGATGCCATACTCATAGAGCATGGCGGCGGTCTCCATGGCCCACTTGTAGTCGTTGGGCCAGAACTGGCCGCTCGCACCGGCATCGACCATGAGGTGGATATCGTCGCCGACGGCGTTACGCGCGGTGCTGACGAGCATCTCGTCGCGCTCGCGGCTGATGAGGCCAAAGCTCCCCCAACCCATCTTGATGGCACGAAAGCCCCGCTCCACCAGCCCCTGCAGCATCTCGCTGAACGCCTCCGGGGGCCAGCCAAAGATGACCGAGGCGTAGGGAATGATGCGCTGCCGGTAGTAGCCCCCCAGGAGCCGCGCCACGGGCTGTCCGGATGCCTTGCCGAGCAGGTCCCACAGCGCGATATCGATGCCGCTGATGGCGTGGGTAATGGCGCCCCCACGCCCCTGCCAGAAGGTCATCTGATGCAGCTTTTCCGAGACGCGCTCCGGCTCGATGGCCGACTCGCCGATGAGGGCCGGTGCGAGGACCTCGAGCGAGGCGTTCACCAGGGCCGCACTCGTGTAGCAGCTCCCCACCCCTACCAGGCCATCCTGCGTCTCGATCTCGACCAGTGTGTGGAGGTTGTCCTCGGGGCGCGTCTCGTGTTCCCAGCCGGAGATGGGCGTCGTCCCTAAGAGCGGAATCGTGCGAACCTCTTTGATCTTCATGTTCACCTCACCCGTGTGGTCTGCTCCGTCGCGTGGGGAGGTTACTCGAAGGGAGAGGGGGCGTCAATGGCGGGCGGGGACCAGGTGGCAGGCGACACGCGTACGGAGGCACAGCGTCAGACGCCAACCCCCTGGAGCCTGCTGCCGCCGTTCAGCAACCCGATCCACTAGGCCGTGTTGCACAAACGCACCCGACGTAGCAAAACGATGTCATCCCGAGCGGAAGCGAGGAGCCTTGACACCCATCGACAAGCTTTCTCGCCACGCTCAGAACGACGCTGCGGCCCTTTTTCCACACCCTACCTAGTCAGCCAGTCTCGGCCGCGGTATACTCGAGCAAACGGAGGAGTTGCCGCGCATGGACGATATGCCACGTCCCGTCGTTGATGATTGCGATCGCTTTTTGCGGTGCGAGGCCAAGAGCAGGATCATGGCCGAATCGTTGCCCCACCGCACGGTGTGGGGCATGGTCGTCCATCCGCGTCGGCGCGTCTGGCTGGTGCAGTGGCGCCGACCTGAGAAGGACGTCTGCCCCAACCTGTGGGACATGTCGTGTGGCGGCCACGTGGACTGTGTGGATGGGGTGCCCGAGAGCTATGCCGAGGCATACCGGCGCGAGCTGTCAGAGGAGCTGGGGTTGGCGACGCGCTTTATCGATCTGCCTGACCTGCCGCAGGCCCTGGAGGTGGATAGCACCGATGCCGTGAGCGTCGAGTTCGGGCACAGCACCGAGTACCACGAGTATCCTACGGCGTGGGGAGAGCCTCTGCTGGAGCGCGAGCAGGTGCGCATGTTCCTGACGGTCTATGCGGGCACCGTGGGGCTGCCCGCTGACGCCGAGCCCCAGGCGCTGGCATGGCTGACGACGGAGCAGATCCGCAAGGAGATTCTCAGCGGCGGGCACGGCACCCTCGGCCTTGAACGCATGCTCGCGCGCTGCGAGGCCGTATTGGCGCGCTTTGGAGTCTAGTGGTGCAGCCTGGGTAACAGAGAGGACGCTGTGGACGTACTGAGCCTAGTGATGCGCTTGCGAGGCAGCCTCTATCGCTGCGGACAGGTGGCGCGGGCGCTGCAGGGACGGGTCCCGGCCGAGAAAAAGCCGCCGGACTCACCCCTCCAAAGGAGCGTGGCCATTAGTCTGGCGGACCGGCTGTGCCAGGAGCTACTGCTCATCGAGGCCTACGAGCTAGCGCCCGAGCTCGAGGTCTATAGCGAAGAGATGGCGGATCTCCCGTCCGAGATCGCAGCGCTCTTTGCCGGCAACCGTCACCGCTATGCCTTGATCATCGATCCCATCGATGGAACGGAGGATTTCGTCAGGGGGCGCCCGCACTATGCGCACATGGTGGGCATCCTCGACCAGTCGACGGGGCGCATGGCGGCCGGCCTCATCTATTTTCCGACGGCGATGCGGCTCTACTTTGCAGTGCGTGGCATGGGTGCTTTTCTGGCGGACGGGCTGTGGGGCGCTCCCCAGGCACTGGCGACGGTGGAGCCGCCGCGCAGCGTAGGCGATGTGAAGCGGCTTGACCACGGCGATCGCGCCGCGTTCGAACGGCTTGGGCTGGAGGTGGTGCCCCCCGAGAGCGCCTCGGCGGCGTACGAGTTGATCCGCGTCGCCCGCGGCCACGTTGGTGCCATGGTGATGCGGCACTTTCACGGGCACGACCTCGCCATCCCCGGCGTCATTATCGAGGAGCTCGGCGGGGCGGTGCTCGATGGTGCGGGGGAGCCCGCGCGGTTCGAGAAGGGGATGCCGCGGATGCCGCTCGTCGTGCTCTCGCTCGCGCCGTCATTGGCGAGAGAGATCGTCAACAACGTTGGCTGAGGGGGTGGGTTGCGCGTTGTAGGCTCGCACCGATGTATCTGGGTGCTCGTGCTCTGCAACCCGCAATCGCCACCACGTCACAACCATGTACGGAGGGTTCACCAATGCCAAAGCGCTTACGCGTTGTGGAAGGTGACATAACGCAGATGGAGGTCGACGCTATTGTCAATGCCGCGAATCGGTCGCTGTTGGGGGGTGGGGGTGTTGACGGGGCGATCCACCGTGCCGCGGGGCCTGGGCTCCTGGCAGAGTGCCGCACCCTGGGCGGCTGTGAGACCGGTGAGGCCAAGATCACGCATGGCTACAACCTGCCCGCGCGCTGGGTGATCCACACCGTGGGCCCGGTGTGGCAGGGCGGTGGTCGGGGCGAAGACGAGCTGCTGGCGAGCTGCTATCGCAACAGCCTCACGCTGGCGGTGGAGCGGGGAATTCGCACGATCGCCTTCCCCGCGATCAGCACGGGCGCCTATGGATTCCCCATGGGACGCGCGGCGCGCATTGCGGTGCGCGAGGTGAAACGCTTCCTCGAGCGCGATTCGCATCTGCACGAGGTGCTCCTCGTCTGCCACGGCGCCGAGGCATGCAGACACTATACCGAGGCCCTGGCAGCCGAGTGGCGTCCGAGCGACTCGTACTGAGGCACCAACACCAAGGTACCGAGCGCTGCGCATGCGCAATTGAGGACGCCGAGCAGCGCGGCCATGCGCCTTCCCGGTGGAATCGCACGGCGGGCGGTTCGACGTGGCCCAAAGCGCGAGTGTCCGTCGAGAGGCACCGTCCAAGCGAGTCGCGCCCCCCATGGCTCTGCGTGCAGTTCGTAGGGGTCAGCCTGTGTGGGCGTAGCGCGCGATGAACTGCTCCTGCTCGTGGGCTGAGAGCGCTGTAAAGTAGACGCTCCAACCGGTGACGCGGATCTGCAGGGAGGCATGGCGTTCCGGATGGCGTTGCGCCTCGCGAAGCGTGGCGACGTCAAAGACGTTGAACTGGATGGCGTAACCCCCCTGGGCGAAGAACCGCTTGATGAGCGCCACAAAGGCTGCCAGTCCCTCCTCGCCGCTCACGGCGCTGGGGTGGAGGGTGACGTCGAGCACTGAGCCGTTGGGCGTCTGGGTAAAGTCGAGTTGGGTGACCGATTGCAGCAGGGCGGTAACGCCGGCGCGATCGCGGCCGGTCATGGCGCCCACACCTGGCGACAGGGACTCGCGGGCCTTGCGGCCATCGGGTAGCGCCGCGGTGGCACGGCCCAAGCGCCACTGGTAGTCCAGGGAAAAGAGGGCTGCCTGGCAGGGCCCGCCGCGAGCGTTGGAGTAGGTGTGCACCTTTGCGCAGTAGTGATCGGCGATGCGGCGCGCGAGCGCATCCGATCGTGGATCGTTGTTGCCCCACTTGGGGACACGGTTCAGCAGGTACTGGCGCATTGGTTCGTGCCCGCGGAAATTGGCGTCTAGCGCGGCGACCACCTCGGCGAGTGTGAAACGTCCCTCCTCGAAGACCGCCTGCTGGAGCGCCAGCAGCCCGTCCACGACGTTGGCGAGCCCCATCCCCACACACCCGACGGCGTTATAGTGGGCACCCCCTTGGCCGATGTCCTTACCGCGAGCGATGCAGTCATCGATAGTGCCGGCGATGAGGGGCGAGGGATTGATGCGCGGCCACTCGTGTTCGTGGGCGGCGATGTAGCGCACGCAGCGATCGAGAATAGTGTCGAGTTGCGTCGTGTAGGCGTCGTACAACGCCTCAAAGGTGGTCACGGTGGAGAGCTCACCCGTGTGCGGCCCGATCTGCTGCCCGCTCAGCACATCGCGTCCATCGTGGAGGGCATACTCCAACGCCTTGGCCAGGTTGAGGGTGAGGTTCATCGTGCAGCCCACCTCCTTGCCATCCACAGCGGGCTCGTAGCAGCCGATGGGGAGGTAGGCGCGAGCATCCTCGACGGTCTTGCCGCGTTTTACCAACGCCTCGACGGCGGGCACGTCGTTCATCAGCACAAAGGCGCTCTGCCCGCGGCGAATGAGGTCGGCGACGCGCCGGTACAGCGTGTCGGGCGTGTTGGGCGTAAAGCGCACGGATAGCTTGGGGTCGGGCGTGCCGAGCTCTTCGTATGCCTCGAGGGCGAGGTACGTGAGCTCGTTCACCACCTCCGAGCCATCGCGATACTGGCCGCCCAGGCAATAGTTCTTGCCGTTCTCACGGCCACGGGTGCGCGCATAGTGCTTGAACCAGAGGTGCTTGATCAGCTCCTTGGCCTGGTCGCGGGTGAGGCGGCCCGCGGCAAGGTCCGCCGTGTAGTAGGGGAGGAAGAGGCGATCAAAGTGGCCGGCAGAGCGCACCCGCTCCCCCTCCATCTCGATCAACTCGTGCATGAACCAGGCGAATTGGAGCGCTTCGTGGAGGGTACGCGGAGCGCGCTCCGGTACCTGGTCGCACACCCTGGCGACGGCCACCAGCCGGGCCCGATGCTCGGGGTAGCGGTCGGCGAGCTGATACGCGAGGGCGGCAAAGCGGCGCGAGAGGGCGATGGCGGCGCTGTAGACGATCTCGAGCGCCTCCCAGAAGGCGAGCTGTTCGGGCGTTGCGCCGTCGCCGGCGGCCTCTCGCTGCGCTCGGGCCTGGGCGATCAAGCCGCTGAGGCCGCCGCGGAACATGTTCTCCCACCCGGGTGAGACGTGGCCCGTGTCCAACCCACCCTTGGCCAGGCCGATCCGGTACGCGGTGTGGAACCAGCCGGCCTCTTGGCGGATCACGGTGCTCTCTGCCTCGCGCAGCCACCGGCGATTGAGCTTGGCCACGAGGTGACCGTGATTGAGCTTGTCGGCGTACCAATCGAGGGGGTCGAGGGCGATCTGGCCACGCGTCATGATGATACGCAGCACGTTGGCCTTTTGCACGACGCGCGGCTCATCGGGGTGGGCGGCCAGATAATCGTCCACGGCACGTGCCAGGTCCTCCGGCGCAAGCCCCGAGTCGGCCACCCACGGGACGATGCGAAACTGATCGAACAGATGCTCCCGATGGCGCTCGAACGTGCCCCACAACGGCTGCGTCTCAATCACATCTATCGTGACGGTCACGAGTCTCTCCTCTGCCGGCTGAAGAATGTGAGGCGTGGAGCATCGGCAATGCGTAGCGGGTGATGCCTGCCACCGGTTTCAGGTAGCCACGAACGAATTCGGTGTGTTGCTAGGTCGTGTTTGGAGAAAGGGCCACAGCGTCATTCTGAGCGTGGCGAGAGACCCTGTCGATGGGTGTCCAGGCCCCTCGCTTCCGCTCTGGGCGACATCGCTTCGACGTCGGGTGTGTTCTTGAAACACGGCCTAGGTGTGGATGCCGCCCACCACCCGGCTACTGCAAGCCTGCCGCTTTCCACAGGCGATCCATGTACGAGGCGACCAGGCTTGCCGCCTCGATGGGATCCTGGATGGCGTTGACGCGTTCGCTAAACGGCTCGGGCGTTACCGGCCCGTCGTACTGCATCACCGCCAGCTTGCGCATAAAGCCGGGCAGATCGATGACGCCGGTTTCCATGGGCAGGCGGCGCACATTGTCCACCTGCTCGTCGATGGGGATGCCCTCGGGGGCGTCGTTCACGTGCACGGTGACCACGTCTTGGGCGGTGATCTGGTCCACGTCGTCGATGGAGCCACCGGCGGTGTAGAGGTGCCAGGCATCGAGCAGCAAGCCCACGTTCCCCGTGCCGATGTCGCGAGCCAGGTCCATCATCTCGCCCAGGGTGTGGATGAAGGGATACTGGAAGCGATCACGCAGGGTCTTGGGGCCCAGAAACTCGAGGCCGAGACGGCATCCATTATCGGCGAGCACCTGGGCGATGGGTCGAAAGCGCTCCACGTGCCAACGCCAATTCTCCTCATAGGTGCGGTCGTTCGAGCCGGAGGGAATCCAGGTGCAGGTGCGCGTGCAGCCCAGCTCGCGGCCGAGGGCGGCCAGGCGTGGCAACTGCTGCAGGTCGAGCTGCCACTGGTCATCCCGGTTCCAGGCGACGGGCAGGCCAAACTGCCCGGGGATGATGTCATCGCGCGCAAAGAGCCCCTGGACATAGTTCAAGCCATGTTCGTCGGCCAGCGCCGCCGCCTCGCGGATGGAAAAGTCGATACCAGCAAAGCCGGTGCGCTTGGCGAGGCGGATGGAATCGGCCAAGTTCATGTTACGGATGCCGATCGCTCCGGGACTGAGGTTCTTGAACATGGGTTACTCCTTCAGGAGGGAACGGGCGGCGCCTTGCGCCTGGAGGACAGCTGGGCTACCATGACGCCGAGACACGCCCGCCCGGCGGGCGAAGAGTAGCCAAGGCCGCTGCACGCAGGGTACCACAGCACGGAGCGAAACACAACCGCGCTGTGACGCTGTCAGTGGATGGGACTGTCGAGGGCGAGCTGAGCGCTAGGTTGGTGCGGTGTTCACGTTCTGAGTCAGATGAGGCGTGCGGCACGATGACTCGCTCTGCTTGCGGCATCGGCTGGAGCACCCCCTCAAGATCACCGTCGGTCGCTCGTAGGTGGGGTGGAAACACGGGAGTAGGCGGTCAGTGTCTATACGTCTCGCTGTCATCGCCGACATCCATGGAAACTTGCCCGCGCTCGAGGCCGTGCTGGCGGACATTGACTGCCAGGGAGTCGATGGCATCATTGCCGCGGGCGACTATATTAGCGGGCCGCGCAACCAGGAGGTGATCGACCTCCTCCGCCGGCGCGCTCGTTGGATGATCCTTGGGAACCACGAGGAGCGCCTCAACGCCTACCATCGCGGTACCGCGCCGGCGCTCTGGCGGGCGGCGAAGCAGATGGCGCCCCTGCGGTGGTGCCACGCCCATCTCGATGCCGAGACACGCACCTTTGTGGGTCGCTTGCCACAGCAAGCGACCATCCTCTTTCGTGGTGTGGCGCCCATCCGCGTCATCCACGGCTCGCTGGATAGCGCGTCGGAGGGATTGCTGCCGGAGCGCAACCCTGAGGCCATCCGCCGGGCGCTGCGCGAGATCGATGAGCAGGTTCTGGTGTGCGCTCACTATCACTGGCCGTGGGCGTGGCGTGTGGACGGCAAGCTGGCCCTGAACCCCGGATCCGCCGGCAATTCGCTCACCGGTGATACACGTGCCTACTATGCCCTACTGACGTGGCGAGGGGAGCATTGGCAGGTCGAGCACCGGCCAGTGGCCTACAGTCTGGCGCGGCTGCGGGACGACTTTGTGTCGACCGGGTTCCTGGCCGAAGGCGGTGCGTTGGCACGCGTGTTCTTGCGCAGCACCGAGTTGGCGCGCATCGTGGCCGGCCCCTTCCTGCGCCACGCTCATCGTCTGGCGCGACAGGCCGGATATCCACCCACAGACCTGGTGCCCGACGACGTGTGGGATGAGGCTGTGGCGACGTTCGACTGGGACGCGTGCGGCGGCCGCGTTCGCCAGCGTCGGGGCATCGCTCGCACGTAGCTGAGCCACACGCCGCGCAGGTCGACGGGCCCGTCTCGGGCCTCCTCGTGGGCTGTACCCCCAAAGTGCTACAGAAGGGCTTTGTGCTCTGGTCACTACACCCAACTTGACGCAAAACGCCGTCCGTTGCATGATAGCAGACGCGTATCCTCATCTTACAGGGCGGCGTGCGTCCGCAAGGAGAAGTCATCACTATGACAACTGGTGACCCCGGTGCTGTCACCCAGACAGGCTTTACGAAACTGCAGCGCTCAGGCGTGATCCAGGTGGAGGAAACACGTTGCCTGGCATGTCGCGAGTGCGAAGTCGCCTGCTCGCTCCACCACGAGCAGGAGTGCAATCCGGCGCTCTCCCGCGTACAGATCGACTTTAACGACTATGTGCCGGGCTTTCCCAGCATCCGCGTGTGCAAGCAGTGCGACTATCCTGCCTGCCTCTACGCCTGCGCCGCCCGTTGGGATGAGCCAGCGCTCAAGGTGGACCCGGACACCGGCGCGCGCTATATCGATCCGGAACTATGTCGCGGCTGCGGCGACTGCGCCCGCGCCTGTCCTCTGTCGCCCGATCACTCTGTTCTGTCGTTCAAGAGGGTGGGGCGCAAGCGCGTGTACATCAAGTGTGACCTCTGTAGCGACCGCCCAGAAGGGCCCGTCTGCGTGGCCATATGCCCCGGCAGCGCCTTGACATACATCCCGGCACAGGAGCGACGACGCTAGCATGACGACACTCTACGGTTGGACCGGCAAGATCCTCAAGGTGGATCTCTCCCGCGGGGAGACGAGCACCATCGACACGGCGGACTATGTGCCGCAGTACGTGGGCGG